>JAFEBT010000052.1 GCA_018242545.1 Pseudomonadota bacterium | reverse complement strand
ATCGGAGTCTGCCAATGACTCAATCTAATTTTACACCTCTTGACGGGACTCTATCTGGACAGCTCCTGTCATGACACTTAATGTTAAGGTCAAAGACACCATTTTTAGAATGTTTTTCATTTTTCTTTTCTCTTTCCTTTTTATGAGTTGGTTCTTTTATTTATCATTCTTCTTTTAGGCTATAATGAGTCCTTTCAGGATGTCAACTTAAAACAAATTCTGTTCATCTTCAAAAAATTAAGGCTCCATTTAATGGAGCCTTAAGAGTTGAAAAAATTTCTTAACTTATTTAAGGGGCGTTTTTGTAAGAGCTTCTGCAAGAAGCCTGGTCATTAAAATTGTTCTTCCCGTCGCACCAGCCGCACATTTTCCGACTTGATCTGCCATGAACGTGAAGTACTGCGGAAGAAATTCTAACAAGGCAGGTCTTAGATCTGGATTTTGATCCCAAAGAGACTTTACGAGAGCTAAAGGATGGAGAAGACGTGTGCTATGACCGTCTACAACGCCCAACTTAAGAATGGCTTCTGCCAAATCATGTTGATTTTGTGGCGTTTTAGAATTCATATACCGTGCGTAAATACCTTCAAAGGTTCCTTCAGACTTATCACGACACAATCTTAAAAGGGCTGCGTTATCATAAGCTGGTGACGTCATCATTTCTGTAAAGGACTCGACAATCATCCCGGAGATATTTATATGATTTCCTAAAACAAGCGTTTTATAAAAAGCAACGGCATGCTCTTTAGAAAATCCAAGAGCTGCGCCTTCGCGCGGTTCTATATAAGCAATCTTTTGCAATGCAACTAAAGGAGGCAAAAGGCGTCTTAATTGCTCTAAAAGAGCAAGCCCGCCTTCATTTCCAACGCGCATAATCCCTTCGTTTGCAACGGAATAACCATCTCTATCTCTTCCCCCTGCAACAGGAGCGACAAGAGCTTCAATGCGCGCTGTTAAAGGGGCTAAAGCTTGTCTATGTGGAGCTAAAAGTCTTTCAAGCTCTTTGAGACGTTCAGCTTCTTTTTGCGCTGCTTCCAGTTGAAGAGCTTTAAACTGTTGAGCAGCTTTCTCTTCCGCAGTCATTTCCTTCACTCCATACAAATAAGCATTTAAGGTCTTGGTATGATCAGAAATATGAAATTGTCCCATCACTGCTTCAAGGGGAGCTTTCAGATTTTCAGCTTCCAAAGCAAGATTCTTGGTTTTTGCCTGTGAGGGAACTTTTAAAAAATCATCTACCTTTGTTAAAAAACCACTTAAAGTTTCTTGAAGCTTCGCTTTTAAAGAATTGAGATAAGCTTCACCATCAATAGACGCTCCTATCCTTGCTTGATTGGCTTTATAATATTTCTGTATCTCAGAAAAATCTGAATCAACCGCTTTATTTATTTTGGTATATCCTTCATTTATTTGCTCACCCCAGCACATATCAAGCCACTCCTTAAAAGCATCTTCTGTTGGCTCATTGCTTAAGGCTTGAAAAGGCCCAACGAAATCATGAAGAGGCAGTCTTATTCCCAAACGAACCAGTGCGTGAACATCGCGCATAAATTTGTCTTGTTCTTGATTCAATTTGGCAGGGACAGCAGCGGCAGCAGGCCTCTTCTCTTGCTCATCCATTGCGCATATAGGAGACATTAATAAAGACCCAAAAGAGACTCCCATTAATAGACGCGTTACAAATAAGATTTTTTTTCTCATAATATCTAATCCATTCATTTCAATGATGTACTAATGTTAAAATATTTTTTAATAAATCTAAGTATTTCTAAAAAATTATTTATTATAAAATATTTAATTTTTTTCATCAAAATCTTAAAAAACTACTTTCTATATTATAGATAAGAACTCTTTTTAGAAATTCAATAAAAAAAGAGAGATAAGAATAATTTCTTATCTCTCTTTTTAAATTTTTCTTTATTTTAATCAGCCGAAATCACTTGAAATGGATCTGCTTTAGGTGTTGTTGCAGTCATTTTCTTCTCGCGTTTGCGGTTATTTCTCTCATTGTTTTCTTGAATGAGAGCCTTATCCCGGTCAATAGCAACGCGTTTTAAGCGATTAATCCCACTTCCTGTCCCTGTTGGAATAAGGCGCCCAACAATAACGTTCTCTTTAAGACCAGAAAGACGATCCACTTTACCAGAAACAGCCGCTTCTGTAAGAACCCGTGTTGTTTCTTGGAAAGACGCAGCAGAAACAAAGGAACGTGTTTGGAGGGAAGCCTTCGTAATACCTTGAAGAATAGGAACAGCACGTGCAGGAACTAAACCTTGTGCTTCAATCTTCTTATTTTCTTCAACAAAGTCAACTCTATCAATTTGTTCACCCATTAAAAATGTTGTTTCGCCAGGATCCGTAATTTCAACTTTTTGCATCATTTGACGTACAATGACTTCAATATGCTTATCATTTATTTTCACGCCTTGAAGACGATAAACATACTGAATCTCATTAATCAAGAATGTTGCAAGAGCTTCAAGTCCCAAAATACGCAAAATATCATGGGGCGCTTTAGCACCATCAACAAGAGGATCACCCTTCCGAACAAATTCACCTTCTTGGACCGTAATATGATGGCCTTTAGGGATGAGGTATTCAACAGGCGCTGCGTCTGGATCTTCAGGAACAACCATAATACGTTGCTTAGATTTATAGTCTTTCCCAAACTCAACGCGTCCATCAATCTCACTCAAAACCGCACTGTCTTTTGGACGCCTTGCTTCAAACAATTCAGAAACGCGTGGGAGACCTCCCGTAATATCACGTGTTTTTGAAGATTCACGTGGAAGACGTGCTAAGGTATCTCCAATTTTAACATGAGCCCCATTTTCAACATTCAAAATCGCATCAACTGATAAGAAGTATCGCGCTTCCATCCCATTTGCAAGAATAAGCGGGTTTCCTTCTTTATCACGTAAAACAATACGTGGTTTTAAATTTTTTCCACGTGGCTGCTGTCTCCAATCTGTAATCACACGATTCGTAATTCCAGTCGCTTCGTCTAAGTTTTCACGAACGGAGACGCCTTCAACAAGATCAACAAAATGAACATATCCATCTACTTCTGTAATAATGGGCAATGTATAAGGATCCCATTCAGCAAGCCTTTGGCCCTTCTTTACGTGAGCATTTTCATCAACCATAAGACGCGCACCATAAGGAACTTTATGACGCATTCTCTCGCGCCCATTATTATCATAAAGAACAAGTTCACAATAGCGGCCCATAACAATGTCAATACCTTCAGCCGTTTTGACGATATTTTTATTGATAAATTTGACTTCTGCATCAAAAGAAGCATCTATGCTGGATTGTTCAACCCCGCGTTGCGCCGCTCCACCGATATGGAATGTCCGCATGGTAAGCTGCGTTCCAGGCTCACCAATTGATTGAGCGGCAACAACTCCCACAGCTTCTCCTGCATTTACCTCAGTTCCGCGTGCAAGATCTCGGCCATAACACTTTGCACAAACCCCGTCGGATGCTTCACATGTTAAAACGGAACGAATTGCGATCTCATCAATCCCGGCTTTATCAATTGCCTCCGCTTCAACTTCATTAATAAGGTGACCTTTGGGAACAATAAGCTGACCCGTCGCAAGATCAATAATATCATTGGCAGCTGTTCTACCCAAAGCACGTTCAGAAATAGACGCCACAATCTCAGCGCCTTCTTGAATATGCTTTAATGTAATATTTTTCGTCGTTCCACAATCTTGCTCATTAACAATACAGTCTTGAGCAACATCCACAAGACGTCGCGTTAAGTATCCAGAGTTTGCGGTTCTTAACGCTGTATCAGCCAATCCTTTTCGAGTTCCATGGGTTGAGTTAAAATATTCAAGAACCGAAAGTCCTTCTTTAAAGTTGGATAGAATAGGCGTTTCAATGATTTCACCTGAAGGTTTACTCATAAGCCCACGCATACCTGCGAGCTGTTTTACCTGCGCAACAGATCCACGTGCACCTGAATGCGCCATCATATAAATAGAGTTAACGGGTTTTCCGATTTCTGTATGTGCGAATCCTTGCATCATTGCTTCAGCCATTTTATGGCTACATTCGTCCCAAGCATCAACAACTTTGTTATATTTTTCGCCATGCGTAATTAAACCGTCTTGATACTGTTTCTCATATTCAGCAACTTTTTCACGGGTAATACGAATCAGCTTTTCTTTTTCATCAGGAATTAAAATATCATCTTTTCCAAAAGAAACACCTGACTTCGTCGCATATTTAAACCCAAGTTCCATCATATGATCAGCAAAGAGAACTGTTTCTTTCTGACCACAATGGCGATAAACCGTATCAAACAAGTGAACGATATTTTTTGTCACCATCAATTGATTGACATAATCAAAAGAAATTTGAGGATGATGCGGCAATATTTGAGCTAATATGTAACGCCCTGCTGTTGTATCAACGATGCGTGATGAAAACTTTCCATCAGAATCATATCCTTCAAGACGTGCTTTAATCTTAGCATGAAGAGAAAGCTCTTTATTCTCAAGAGCAAGTTCAAGTTCACCCAATGAAGAAATTAGCATCCCTTCTCCCTTTTCTCCTTCACGCTCAAGCGTCAAGTAATAAAGGCCTAAAACAATATCTTTAGAAGGAACAATAATCGGACGGCCATTGGCTGGGCTCAAAATGTTATTTGTCGACATCATGAGAACGCGCGCTTCAAGTTGAGACTCTATCGAAAGAGGAACATGAACCGCCATTTGGTCTCCGTCAAAGTCAGCATTAAAAGCCGCACATACAAGGGGATGAAGCTGTATAGCTTTTCCTTCAATGAGGATAGGTTCAAATGCCTGTATACCAAGCCTGTGAAGTGTTGGGGCTCTGTTTAAAAGAACAGGATGCTCACGTATAACCTCTTCGAGAATGTCCCAAACCTCAGGACGCTCTTTTTCAACCATGCGCTTTGCAGCTTTAATTGTCGTTGCAAGCCCATATTTTTCAAGACGGGAATATATAAAAGGTTTGAAAAGCTCAAGCGCCATCTTCTTAGGAAGTCCGCATTGATGAAGTTTAAGTTCTGGCCCCACCACAATGACAGACCGACCAGAATAATCCACACGCTTTCCAAGAAGGTTTTGACGGAAACGGCCTTGTTTTCCTTTAAGATTATCTGATAAAGATTTTAAAGGACGTTTATTACTTCCCGTAATTGGACGTAAACGTCTGCTATTATCAAATAGAGCATCAACAGATTCTTGAAGCATACGCTTTTCATTACGAATAATAATATCCGGCGCTTTCAATTCCACAAGTCTTTGAAGACGGTTATTTCGGTTGATCACGCGTCGATATAAATCATTTAAATCCGATGTGGCAAAACGACCGCCATCAAGAGGTACAAGAGGACGCAATTCAGGAGGAATAATTGGAAGAACTTCCAAAATGACCCATTCAGGACGCGCTTTAGATTCTATGAAAGACTCAATGACTTTAAGCTGACGAACTATTTTTTTGCGACGCACTTCTGAGCTTTTCTGAAGAAGCTCTGCACGGAGTTGAGCTTGTGTTTCCTCAAGATTTATAGCTTTTAACATTGTCCGGATGGCTTCTGCTCCAATACTGGCTGTAAAGCTGTCTTGACCGTATTCATTTTGCGCTTTTATATACTCATCTTCCGTCAAGAGCTGACGTAGTTTCAAAGGTGTTAAACCAGGCTCTATAACAACATAATTTTCAAAATAAAGCACACGCTCAATATCTTTGAGTGTCATATCTAAGAGCATTCCAATGCGGCTGGGCAATGATTTTAAAAACCAAATATGCGCCACAGGGGCAGCAAGTTCTATATGGCCCATCCGTTCCCGACGTACCTTTGTTAAGGTAACTTCTACACCGCATTTTTCACAAACAACACCACGATATTTCATGCGTTTATATTTGCCACATAAACATTCATAATCCTTAACAGGACCAAAAATACGCGCACAAAATAAGCCGTCTCTTTCGGGCTTGAATGTCCGATAATTTATTGTTTCTGGCTTTTTTACCTCACCAAATGACCAAGACCGAATTAATTCCGGACTTGCAATTCCAATCCGAAATTCATCAAAATTTTGAGGAACAGAACCATCATTTTTAAAGGCATTCATTAGTTGAGTACTCATGCGTCACTCCTTATCTCTCTTAAGCCGTATACTTTACCTGATTAAATTCAACATCGAGACCTAAAGATTTAAGCTCTTTTAAAAGAACGTTAAATGACTCTGGAACTCCTGCCTCATAATTATCATCACCACGAATAATCGCTTCATAAACTTTTGTACGTCCAATGACGTCATCAGATTTAACAGTCAGCATTTCCTGAAGCGTATACGCAGCTCCATAAGCTTCTAAAGCCCACACCTCCATTTCACCAAAACGCTGGCCTCCAAACTGTGCCTTACCTCCTAAAGGTTGTTGCGTCACAAGGCTATAGGGTCCAATGGAACGCGCATGAATTTTATCATCAACCAAATGATGTAATTTCAGCATATAAATATATCCAACCGTCACAGGCCGATCAAAAAGTTCTCCTGTGCGGCCATCTACCAACATACATTGCCCTTCAATAGAAAGACCTGATTGCTTGAGACATTCCACAATATCGTGTTCTCTCGCGCCATCAAAAACAGGTGTTGCCATAGGAACGCCCTGTCTTAAATTACGTGCAAGATCTAAAAGTCCTTCATTGGAAAGAGCTTCAAGATCAGCCCGATCTTCTTTCTTTGTATATATTGTTGCTAAATGAGATCGTAAACGTTCCGCTTCTTCTTTCTTTAAGGACTGTTGAGACTCAAATTGCTTCAGCATTTCTCCAATTTGGAGCCCTAGACCCGCAGCCGCCCATCCAAGATGAGTTTCTAAAACTTGTCCAACATTCATACGTGAAGGCACACCCAGTGGGTTTAAAATAATATCAACAGGACGACCATCTTCAAGATAAGGCATATCAGCAATTGGCACAACTTTTGAAACAACACCTTTATTTCCATGGCGGCCAGCCATTTTATCACCAGGTTGAAGTTTTCTTTTAACAGCGATGAAAACTTTTACCATTTTCATCACACCCGGCGCTAAATCATCCCCTTGACAAAGTTTTTCAACTTTATCATTAAAGCGCTCTTGCAAAGCTTCAATACTCTCATCAATTTGCCGTTTTAGAGCTTCAACGTTCAACATAACATCATCATCTTCAACAATGATTTGACGCCATTGTCCTTGAGTCAAAGAAGCTAAAAGATCTTCATCAACAAGAGCACCTTTTTTAAGACCTTTTGGGCCGCTGACAATTTTTTGGCCCATCAAAAAGTCTTTAAGGTGTGCATAAAACCCACGTTCTAGGATCGCGCGTTCTGCATCACGATCTTTTGCTAAGCGGTCAATTTCTTGACGTTCAATAACAATAGCTCGTTCATCTTTATCAATTCCACGTCGCGAAAACACACGAACTGACACAATTGTCCCAGAAACTCCCGGAGGGACACGTAGAGAAGTATCCCGCACATCTGTCGCCTTTTCTCCAAAAATAGCCCGTAAAAGCTTTTCTTCGGGTGTCATAGGAGACTCGCCTTTAGGTGTTACTTTTCCGACAAGAATATCTCCTGGCTTTACTTCTGCACCAATAAAGACAATTCCAGCCTCATCAAGATTTTTAAGGCCTTCTTCTCCGATATTCGGAATGTCGCGTGTGATCTCTTCGTTTCCAAGTTTTGTATCACGTGCCATAACTTCAAATTCTTCAATATGAATTGAAGTAAAGACATCTTCAGAAACAATACGTTCAGAGATAATGATGGAGTCTTCAAAGTTATATCCATGCCAAGGCATAAAGGCCACTAAGACATTTCTTCCCAACGCCAATTCACCCAAGTCCGTTGCTGGACCATCTGCGAGAATATCCCCTTTACGAATGACATCTCCAACTTTTACAAGAGATTTTTGATTAATACACGTGCTGTGGTTAGATCGTTGGAATTTTTGAAGATTATAAATATCAACACCTGGACTATCTGTTGATTTTTCCTCCGTTGCTCGAACAACGATACGGCTTGCATCCGCTTGGTCAACAACACCTCCACGTACAGCAACGACGGTTGCACCCGAATCATGTGCCACCGGTCCTTCCATCCCTGTTCCTACAAGAGGAGCTTCCACACGAATCAAAGGCACGGCTTGACGTTGCATGTTAGATCCCATCAACGCACGACTTGCATCGTCGTTTTCTAAAAATGGAATTAAGGAAGCCGCAACGGATACAATTTGTTTTGGAGAAATATCAATTAGATCTATATCAGATGAAGCTGCTGTGACAAATTCAGATTTTTCACGACACGTTACAAAATCATCGGCAATTCGAAAATCTTTTGTAAGCGGTGTATTTGCTTGCGCAATAATATGTTTTCCTTCTTCCATAGCAGAAAGATAAACAACTTCATCTGTTACACGTCCATCAACAACTTTTCGGTAAGGTGTTTCTATAAACCCATACTTATTAATGCGTGCATATGTTGCAAGGGAGTTAATAAGCCCAATATTTGGACCTTCGGGTGTCTCAATCGGACAAATTCTCCCATAATGCGTTGGGTGAACATCTCGCACTTCAAAACTCGCACGATCACGCGTTAATCCGCCAGGCCCTAAAGCTGAAAGACGTCGTTTATGTGTAATTTCAGATAAAGGATTGGTTTGATCCATGAACTGAGAAAGCTGGGAAGATCCAAAAAACTCTCGAATAACGGCTACAACCGGCTTTGCATTAATAAGATCATGGGGCATGACCGTATCAATCTCAACAGAGCTCATCCGCTCTTTTACCGATCTTTCCATGCGAACGAGTCCAAGCCGGAACTGATTTTCGAGGAGCTCACCCACAGAACGAACACGCCTGTTTGCAAGATTGTCGATGTCATCAATTTCTCCGCGACCATCTTTTAGATCAATTAAAACTTTTAAAATTTCAAGAATATCCTCTTTCCGAAGAATCCTGACTGAATCCTCTGTCGTAAAGCCAAGACGAGAATTCATTTTTACACGACCAACCGGTGAAAGGTCATATCTGTCTTCATCAAAAAATAGGTTTTTGAAGAGGATTTCAGCACCTTCTAGGGTTGGAGGCTCTCCTGGGCGCATAATACGATAAATATCAAGAAGCGCTTCTTCTCGAGAATTATTTTTATCTGCAGCAAGCGTATTACGCAAATAAGGTCCTATATTTACATGGTCAATTGCCAAAGTTGAAAGTTCTTTAAGTTTAACTTTCTCAAACTCTTTTAAAAGAGCCGGAGTGATTTCTTCTCCTGCTTCAGCATAAATTTCTCCAGTTTTTTCATTAATGACATCGACAGCAAGATACTTTCCGATAACTTCGTCAAGATCAATAGAAATTTTTTTCAAACCATCTTCGCTTAATTTTTTAGCTTGTCGTGCTGTTATTTTAGTTCCAGCCTCACAAACAACCTCTCCTGTTTCAGAGTTAATAAGAGGCTTTTCCAACTTAATTCCTCGCCAAGCCTCAGGATTAAATGAAAGCTCCCAACCATCTGCGCGGCGTGTATAAAGAATTGTTTCGTAAAAAAAGGTTAAAATTTCATCTTTTGACATTCCAGTAATTTCAAAAGGTGTTAACTCACGACCTTCTTTTTTGGCTTGTTCACGTAATTTTTCAGTTTCTGCACTTTCTAAGCACATTAAGAAAGTACTGACAGGAATCTTTCGTCTTCTATCAATACGAACTTGGACCAAATCTCTAGGATCAAATTCAAAATCAAGCCAAGAGCCTCGATAGGGAATAACACGTGCAGCAAAAAGATATTTTCCAGAAGAATGTGTTTTTCCACCATCATGATCAAAAAAGACACCAGGAGAACGGTGCATTTGAGAGACAATGACGCGCTCTGTTCCGTTAATAACAAATGTTCCATTGTCCGTCATGAGAGGAATATCTCCCATATAAACGTCTTGCTCTTTAATATCTCGAACTGACTTTATACCAGAATCTGGGTCAACATCCCAAACAACAAGACGTAATGTTACCTTAAGAGGAACAGAATAGGTCATATCACGTTGGCGACACTCTTCAACATCATATTTTATTGCGCCAAATTCATATCTCACAAACTCTAATTGAGCGCGCCCTGAAAAATCTGATATTGGAAAACAAGATTTTAGAACAGCCTGGAGCCCAATATCTTTACGTTTATCAGGACGGGTATACATTTGCAAAAAGCTTTCATAAGACGACTTTTGCACCTCAATTAAGTTGGGCATAGGAGCAACTTCAGGAATTTGTCCAAAGCTTTTACGAAAACGCTTACGCTCAGTAAATGATCGTGACATGGATATACACCTTCGATAAAATGTCTTAACGGCTTCATTTTTTAAAAAGAAACTAAGATTTCTTATAACTTTGACGTCCTTACATCATTATTATGGGAAGGAATCAACCTTTTAAAAATCAAACTCACTTTTCCAAAAAACTCATGCGACAAAAGGAGAGGTAAAAAACCTCTCCTCTTTTCTTGATTAGATGACTTAGAAAGTACTTTTATATATCATCAGATTTAAATACACTTTTTAACAGTTCACACGTTTAAAAGAAACTTACCTTTACGTCTAAAGATACTTTCTTAAAAAGTTTTCTTTCTAACTTATCCTTGAATATTAGCAAAAAGGATTTCTTGCTTTTATTCTTCAAAATAACTATTTAACTTCGACGACTGCGCCAGCGCCTTCAAGAAGTTTTTTCATCTTTTCTGCATCATCTTTATTTAATGCATCTTTCACAACTTTTGGTGCACCAGGTGTCGCTGCTTCAACGAGATCTTTCGCTTCTTTCAAGCCGAGACCTGTAATTGTTCTAACTTCTTTAATCACATTAATTTTGTTAGGACCTGCATCTTTTAAAAGAACATCAAATTCTGTTTTTGCTTCTGCTTCTGGAGCAGCAGCTGCAGCACCTGCTGCAGCAACAGCAACTGGAGCTGCAGCTGAAACGCCCCATTTTTCTTCAAGCATCTTGCTTAATTCTGCTGCTTCTAAAACCGTAAGTTTAGATAATTCATCAACAATTTTGTCTAACTGAGCCATGGGTATTCTCCTTTATAAATATCAAAAATAAACACATCAAAAACGGCTTTAACTGACCTATGCCGCTTCTTTTGTTGCATACGCATTTAAAACACGTGCCAACTGAGCAGCTGGCGCTTGCATAAGGGTGGCAACACGCGTTGCAGGAGCTACAAGAACTCCAACTATTTTTCCGCGCAATTCGTCAAGAGAAGGTAACAACGCAAGCTGTTTTATGCCTTCTGCATCGAGCAATTCTCCATTCAAACTCCCTCCGACAATTGAAAATTTTTCATTTGTAGAAGCATATTGAATAGAAATTTTTGCAGCAGCAATTGGGTCCGCAGAAAAAGCTAAAGCCATGGGTCCTGAAAACATACTTTCAAGACTTTCAAACTTTGTCCCTTTTACAGCCAATCGCGCTAAGGTATTCTTTGTTACCTTATAAAAAGATTCCCCAAGCCGCATGGCATCACGCAAATCACGGGTTTCCGCAACTGTTAGGCCAGCTTGATGTGTGACAACAACCAGCCCTGCATGATTCAACGCATCTCGAAGAGAACCAACAAATTGTTCTTTCGTCGCACGATCCATGGATATCTCCATTAACTTTGATCGGCTTGCTGCCAATCCAAGCGAGACCTAAAGTCTCTTTGTTAATCCATACTAGAGCAAGGTTTACTCATGTCCCAGATGATCTTTTTAGATCGATTCCGTCTCCTGCAGGCTAAAATGCATCAAGCATTTTTCTTAAAGATTTCTCTACCCACACTCTTGGACAGTAATGTCACGAGCCCATAGTCACCAAAAAAACAGAAACACCATTCTGTTATCTTTATTTTATGTCTTTCAAAAAATTTATTTCTCAAACATTGTGCTTATATACAGAAACAAAACACAAATTGCAAGCATCTCGTTAAAAACAAATTTTAAAAGGCTTTTCTTTTATCGTATTTTAGAAAAGCCTTTACAAAAATTTAGGAGCTTCTTACATCTGAAAGATCAATTTTAACCCCAATTCCCATAGTTGAGCTCAAAGAGGACTTTAGAACATAAGATCCCTTTATCCCTTGGGGTTTTAACTTTAGAAGAGCATCAAAAAAAGCTCTTGTATTTTCCACAAGATTTTTTTCAGAAAAACTCACTTTTCCGATTCCGGCATGTACAACACCACCACGATCAGCCCGAAACTCAACTTGTCCTGCCTTACAGGCTTTAACAGCGGCCGCAACGTCCATGGTTACCGTCCCCAACTTAGGATTTGGCATAAGGCCGCGAGGACCTAAAGCCTTTCCAAGACGTCCGACAAGAACCATCATATCTGGCGTTGCAATACACCGATCAAAATCCATGCGACCTTTTAAAATTTCTTCTACGAGATCTTCATCTCCCACAATATCAGCACCAGCAGCACGCGCTTCTTCAGCCTTTGCAGCACGCGCAAAAACGAGAACACGCAACGTTTTTCCTGTGCCATGGGGAAGTTGGACAACACCACGAATAGATTGTTCAGACTTGCGAGGATCTACATTTAGGTTAACAGAAACATCCACAGTCTCATCAAATTTTGCAGTAGCCCTAGATTTTACAAGATTTACAGCTTTTTCTAAAGAATATGTCGCCATAGGATCTATGCCTTCATAAGCTTTTTTTAATCGTTTACCCATATGTGACATGTCTCTTACTCCACCACTTCAAGATTCATTGAACGCGCTGACCCAATAATCATTTGAACGGCGCCCTCAAGATTGTTCGCATTTAAGTCAGGCATTTTCTTTTCAGCTATTTCACGAATTTGGGCCATCGTTACTTTTCCAACACTGTCTCCGCGACCAGGCGTTGTTGACCCTTTTTTAATATTTGCCGCTTTTTTTAAGAAAAATGTTACAGGTGGCGTTTTTGTAATAAAGCTAAACGTACGATCTGCATAAGCTGTAATAACAACTGGAAGGGGTGTCCCAGCTTCAATACCTTGGGTTTGGGCATTAAACGCTTTACAAAACTCCATAATGTTCAAGCCACGCTGACCCAAAGCCGGCCCAATAGGCGGGGATGGGTTTGCTTGGCCTGCAGGAACTTGCAATTTAATTAAACCAGCAACTTTTTTTGCCATAAGTCTTCTCCACTCTTATTAAATAAATATTTAAAGGATTCTATAAATGTCCTTTAAACAGGTGTTAGCGGTTCCAAGGAATTTCCTTTTACGATTCTGGCTGAATCTCCCGCAAAAAACAAAAGTTACCTTTTGTTATTTTACTTTTTCAACTTGTGAATATTCTAAATCCACTGGCGTTGAGCGTCCAAAAATTGAAACAGCAACTTTAAGACGTGATTTCTCTTCATCTACCTCTTCAACAATTCCATTGAATGAACTAAAAGGTCCATCACACACACGAACCTGTTCTCCAACCTCAAAAATAATAGAAGTTTTTGGTTTTTCAGCATGTTCTTCAACCTGCTTTATAATACGCAAAGCTTCTTCTTCTGTAATGGGACACGGCTTTCCCCGCGCTCCCAAAAAACCATTTACTTTCGGGATCCCTTGAATTAAATGCCACGTATCTTCCGTCAAAATCATTTTGACAAGAATATACCCTGGAAAGAATTTTCTTTCTGTTCCAACTTTGACACCGCGTCGAATTTCAATAATTTCTTCTGTAGGAACAAGAATTTCTAAAATACTTTCCCCATACCCTTTCTTTTGAGCCTGTTCCCGTATCGCTTGAGCTACTTTTTTTTCAGATCCAGAATGGGCCTGAACAATGTACCACATAGGGCTGCTTTGTCCTTGGGACATCTTTCTTAGCCTTCCACATTTAAAATAAAACGAACAATCCGAGATAAAACTTGATCAACCCCTAAGAAAAAAAGTGCCATTACGAATACCATAATCATAACCATAATTGTTGTAATGACTGTTTCGTTCCGCGTTGGCCATGTTACTTTTGAAATTTCTTGTCGCACCTGACGGACAAAGATAAACGGATTAAGCATCAAAAAATCCTTTACGAGGCTTTATTAAAAAATCTTTACTTATTTGCCAAACTTCAGGCCTAAAAGTCAAGCTTTCTATTCCGAAGGAAAAACATCTGTCATTCCGCGTTTTGAAAGCACCTCAATAGGCCTTCTTTTAACATATAAAATTCAAATTCTATCTCTTACTTCTTATGCGTCTTTAAAAAACTCTAAAGACAC
Organism: Pseudomonadota bacterium; assembly: GCA_018242545.1. Lineage (NCBI taxonomy): Bacteria > Pseudomonadati > Pseudomonadota > Pseudomonadota bacterium. Next base: position 254 of record JAFEBT010000052.1, on the reverse strand, counting down.
CTCCATCTTATATTATATTTGCAAACAAACTGTATGGTTTTTGTTTACATAATATGGCAGGAGCGGAGGGAGTCGAACCCTCAACCCCCGGTTTTGGAGACCGGTACTCTAGCCAATTGAGCTACGCTCCTAAAAAATTTAAGGAAAATCAAGGAAAAAAAGAACTTAATATCTTTCTTCCTTGATTCCTTTATTTACTCTACTGAAGAATTTTAGAGACAACACCAGCACCGACCGTACGACCGCCTTCACGA
>JAFEBT010000051.1 GCA_018242545.1 Pseudomonadota bacterium | reverse complement strand
AAAGTCAATCTTTTCAATATCTTCCTTTTTCTTCCTTATATCCAACTGACGTTAACTTACCTTAATCGTTATAATCAATGTGTTCAGCGTTTTGTTTCTTGGATTGTTCAAAAATGGATAGATCGACACTGTAATACTTAAAATTAAGTTTTCTCTCTCAAGGAACGATTTCTTATTTTCAAGAAAATGATTCCTAAAAAATTTAAGAAACACAATAAGGAGAAATATTTTTTAATGCTTTTTCAACAAATTCATCCTTTTCTCCGACAGGCGCAAAATAATGTAATGTTTTCTTTGCCGCTTCTAAATCACCAAGTTTAGCAATAACCCAAGCTGTTAGATAAGCAGAAGCCAAACATCCACCAGCAGTTGCAACATTTTGTTTTGCAAATAACGGTTGATTAAGGACCTCAATCCCTCTGTCTTCTATCCAAGGCTTGGTCGTTGAATCTGTGCAAGCAGGAACATCTTTGAGCATTCCAAGCGTTGCAAGGATAAGCGCACCTGAACATTGAGCTCCAATAATTTGACGGCTTGGATTGAGATGTAGACGCTCCATAATTCTCTTATCTTGCACAGTTTCGCGTGCTAGAGAACCACTCCCAATAAGTATCGCATCTGCCTTATGAGATTCTTCAAGCATTTCCTGGGCTTGTATGGTTAAGCCGCCCATTGAGGTAACTTCAGGATAGGGACAACAAATTTTAATACTCCAATCTTCTTTTCTGAGCCATTTAAGCATCCGAAAAGCAACAAGAGAATCAATCTCATTAAATCCTTCAAAAGTGAGAATAGATATTTTGATCTTTGCTCCAAAACAAGAGATCATTTTATGCTGTCATATGGTATCATTCTATAAAAGTCAAACTCTTCTTCAAGAGCATCTTTATGAAATGGAAAATCGAAATGTTTAAATCTAAAACACATCTTCCTGAACTTATTCAGTAAGTTCAAAAGAGACAAGAAACATGTCTTACAAAGCGTAATGAATAAGTTTCAGTTATTATACCTGTGGAAAATTATTGTGAAGAAAAGACATCTGTTCTATTTGAAGAACTTAAAAATCTTTTAAAAAAATCTCATTTAGGAACAATTGATGAAGTTATCAATATGAAAAACGAAGGAAGAGAATAAAAAAAATATCTTGTTTGACTGTGCTTATATTATTTCTTCTCTATTTCTAAATGAAAATAGTGTACCTTGAAATTCCGCAGTTTCAATTTTCAAAGTAGAAAAAGAATAAGGAGAAAAAATCTTGATTAATAGAACTCATAAAAGTCTTTAGTCTTATGAATTTTATGAATAACACATATTCTTAAATCTTAACGCGCGGCGATTTTTCCCCGTTAATTTATGCTTTTTGGGGAATTTTTTCTGCACTCTGGTTTTTACGGCGCAAGTTAAAGAACAAAAGAAGAGGCGCCGATAGAAAAATAGAAGAATAGGTTCCAAACGTAATGCCAATAATAAGCGGCAAAGAATATTCCGCCACAACTTCTCCGCCAAAAACATAAAGGGCAATGAGAGATAAGAGTGTTGTGGAAGACGTTAAGATTGTCCGAGAGAGAGTCTCATTAATACTTAAATTAATGAGCTCACGATCAGGCATCGCTTTATACTTACGTAAGTTTTCTCGGATACGGTCATAAATAACAACCGTGTCATTTATGGAATATCCAACGGTCATAAGAATGGCAACAATCGCTTGGGAATTAAACTCAAAATGAAAGATTGTATAAAGAGCTAAGACTGCGATAGCATCATGAAAAAGGGCAATAATCGCGCAAATAGCAAAGTGCAATTCAAATCGAAACCAAATATAAATCAACATCGCAACCAAACACCAAAAAACAGCATAGATGCCATTGTTGATTAATTCCTCTCCCATCTTAGGACCAACAGTTTCAATACGTCTAAAAGAAACATCGTCTCCTAAAGCTTTTTGAATTTTTGAAATCGCCTGAATTTGTCCTTGTTCACCCCCTTCTTGACGCGCCAAACGGATGAGGACCTCATCTGAACGTCCAAATTCTTGAAGCGCAACTTCCCCTAAATCAAGATGGGATACATGATCTCTTAGTTCTTTGAGATTTGCAGGACCTTTCGTTTGAACTTCAATGAGAATGCCGCCCTTGAAGTCAATCCCCAAATTAAGACCATTGATCCAAAGCATCACAAATGTAATGGCCGTAATAAGAATCGATATCAAATAGGTAACATGTCGGATACGTATAAAGTCAATTGATGTTCCATGAGGAATAAGGGAAAGGCCATGCCACTTAAAGGTCATTTAAATCCTCTTTTAAATCCAAAGGGTTTTAGGGTGACGCCATTGCACCCAAGACAATAGAATGAGTCGCGTCAAAGAAACCGCTGTAAACATCGAAATCAAAATTCCGATTGAAAGCGTTACAGCGAATCCGCGAATTGGGCCTGTTCCAAAGATATAAAGCAACAAACTTCCAATAAGCGTTGTCAAGTTGGAGTCAATAATGGTCGACATCGCCCGTTTGTATCCCGAATCAATCGCAACAAGCAGACGTTTTCCAAGACGCATTTCTTCTTTAATGCGCTCATTAATTAAGACGTTGGCATCTACGGCAATACCGAGGGTTAAAGCGATACCAGCAATCCCTGGAAGCGTTAAAGTTGCACCGAGCTGAGAAAGAGCTGCAATGAGGAGAATAAGATTAAAAACCATGGCAATATCAGCAATAAAGCCAACCGCAGCGTAAGCCACGACCATAAAAATAGCAATTAAAATGATGGAAAAGATCGTCGCATGCTGTCCGGCAGAAATAGAATCGGCCCCTAAATCAGGTCCTACTGTCCGCTCTTCAAGAACATGCAGAGGAGCAGGCAGAGCACCCGCTCTTAAGAGCAAAGCAAAATCACTGGCTTCCTGAACAGAAAAGTTTCCTGTAATAGAACCATGGCCTCCTGTAATTGGCTCTGAAATAACAGGCGCACTAATAACTTTATTATCCAAAATGATCGCAAACCGCTTACCAACATTGGCGCGGGTAGCATCGGCAAATTTCTTAGCACCAATCGCATCAAATTTAAAGGAAACAGAAGCTCTTCCTTTATCATCGAAGCTCGGCTGCGCATCCACCAATGTTTCTCCCGAAACAAGAATAGCTTTTCGAACAACATAATGTACTTTATGCGAGGCAATTTCTTCGGACTCTAAAACTTCTGAACCCGTTGGAACTTGACCAGCAAGCGCTTCTTCAAGAGAAACGCTATCATCTAAAAGACGAAATGAAAGTTTTGCTGTTTGACCAAGTAAATTTTTAACATGCTCCGGGTTATCAATTCCAGGCAATTGAATTAAAATACGATTGCTTCCCTGCTGCTGGATCGTTGGTTCTTTGGTGCCTGTTTCGTCAATGCGTCGTCTTACGATTTCAATAGATTGACTAATTGCTGACTTTTCTCGCTTTGCAACTGCAAATTCAGAAAGAGAAAGGGTCACGTGAATGCCCTCAATTTGGACAGTAAAATCAGGATCTATATTTTGAAGAATTTTAAAAAGACGGGAATGAGCTTCGCCTTCAAGCGCTTCCCTTAATTCAAAAACAATCGCATGCTGTGCAAGATCTGTGCGTAAATGCGCATATCCAATTTTATCTTTTCGTAAGACGGTCCGCGTTGAATCTAAAAGGCCTGTTAAGTATTCATGAACAACGTTTTTTAAGTCTGCCTCCAGGAGAAGATGGCTGCCTCCTTGAAGATCCAACCCCAAGTTAACTTGCGTTTTGGGAAACCAAGAAGGCAACGTCTCCAATACATTTTTGGAAAACAAATTCGGAAGTGCAAACCAAATTCCAATAAAGCAGGTTAAAAGAATAAGAGCTGTTTTCCAGTATGGTGTTGACATAAAAAAACCTTTTAACTTCTAAGATTTATTTCTTTTTTTCTTGCTTTTGACTTTTTTTAGAAGCCAGTTTCTTAACTTTAGTATCTTCTTTCTTATCAGAAGAAGATATTCCTTCTCGTGGAGCAAGGTTAGAAGAGCGATTCAAGACATCTGCAACCATTGAGCGCATTAAACGCACTTTAACACCCTCAGAAATCTCAACTTCGAGTTCCTGATCATTAACGACTTTTAAAACAGTTGCAATAATTCCACCAGAAGTCAACACTTTATCGCCTTTAACAATACTCTTTAACATGTCTTGTTGTTGACGCACACGTTTTTGTTGAGGACGAATAAGCAGAAAATACATTACAACAAAAATAAGAACAAAAGGCACGAGTGACATATAATTAAAGCCCTCACCTTGAACAGATGACATCATTTTAAATTCCCTTTATCGTTAAATTAAACTTCATTCTCTTCTTGTACAGAAAGAATTCGTTTGCTTCAAGAGGGCTTTTTCATCTCTTAACAATAACATCTCTTTCTCCATCCTTAAATATAAGGGATAAGGTTTGGTTTTCTTGAGCTTTGAGAGCAGAGGTTATGGGAACTTGTGTCTTTTGATCTCGCACTAAAACAAATCCACGTTCTAAGATTTTTGTATAAGATGTCATTTCAAGAACAATTTCTGCTTGCTTTAAAAGGCGTTCTTGATTTGAAAAAATCATTTTGAGGGCATGTGTTAAAGCAACCTCTAAAGATTTCAAACGATGTTCCCCATGTGTAATAAGGTCTTGAGGTTTTTTAAGCCTTGGAAGTATGTTTAAGAAATGCAAACGTGCTTGAAGAATTCTTTTCTCAAGGCTCAAAATAAGTTTTTCAGAAAGGTCATCTAATTTCTGTATATGAACCTCAATCAACCGTTTTGGGCTTCCAAGTTTTTCTTGAAGAATACGAAGATTTTGAGCTTCTTTAACAAGGCATTGGCGACCAAGAAGAATTAAACGTCGGTGCTGATCTATAATTTTTTCTAAAAGATCAGCACGAACTGGAACAGCCATTTCAGCAGCAGCTGTCGGCGTTGGCGCGCGCTTATCAGAAACAAAATCAATCAACGTCACATCCGTTTCATGCCCGATCGCGGAAATAAGAGGAATTTCGCTTTTAAAAGCAGCACGAATCACGCATTCTTCATTAAAAGCCCAAAGGTCTTCGAGACTTCCCCCCCCGCGTGCAACGATTAGAAGGTCAGGCCTCGGAAGGGCTCCATCCTCTCTCAAAGCATTAAATCCTTCTATGGCCGATGCAACTTGTTGTGCAGAATTCTCTCCTTGGACACTCACAGGCCAGATTAAAACATGAACGGGGAATCTTTCTCTTAATCGATGAAGAATATCTTGAATAACAGCTCCCGTGGGCGAGGTAATAATACCAATAACACGCGGTAGATAGGGAAGTTGTTTTTTATAAATGCTCTCAAATAAACCTTCTTGACGCAGCCTTTCTTTTCTTTCTTCCAAAATTTTTAAAAGAGCACCTCGCCCTGCTAATTCAACCTTTTCAAGAACAAGTTGATACTGGGAACGGCCTGGGTATGTAGTCACTCGGCCTGTTGCAATAACATCCATCCCGTCTTCAAGATTTAATGAAAAGCTTTGATAAACACCTTTCCAACAAACAACTGAAATAAGAGCGTCTTGATCTTTCAGAGAAAGATAAACATGCCCTGATGTATGCTTCTTAAAGCCAGATATTTCGCCTCGGACCCTAACATGGGAAAAAGTAGATTCTACTGTTCGTTTAAGTGACTGGGACAATTCTCCAACTGTAAAGAGGGGCGTATTTGAAAGTGAGGTATAAGAGACCTCTACCTCAATAAAATCTAAATCCATCTTGCTATTTTCCTCTAAATAAGACTTTATTTTTAATAGATTTATCTTAAAAAGCAAGATCCTTATTATTTAAAGATATTTTGCTTATTGCCCTTTATTTTGAAAAAAGTTCAAAAGGAGGGATGCAGAAAGATATTTAAGTTGATTCAAAAATCCTGTGTCGTAAATTGCCCATGGAAGGAATTTTATTGAAAATTCAAGGAAAATATGTCATGCGTGAAGAAAGAGGAATAGAAAGGAACTCCTATGCTTTCTAAATTTTTAGATCCAAAAAATGATTTAGCATTTAAGAGAATTTTTGGGACGGAACGAAACTCAGATATTTTAATTCATTTTTTAAATGATGTTTTGAAACTTAAAAATAACCCTATTCAAACAATCACGTTCTTAAAACCAAATCAAGACCCTGCTATTGCAGCGGAACGGCAAAGCATTGTAGATGTTCTATGTGAAGATCAAAATCACACAAAATTTATTATAGAAATGCAGGTTGCTCGAGATCCAGGATTTACAAAAAGAGCGCAATATTATGCATCGCGCACGTATATTAACCAACGCGATACACATGTGGATTACAAAGATCTAAAAAATGTACAATTTTTAGCTATTTATGATGAAACTTTGTTTCCCAAGAAAGAAGGATACATCTCCTATCATGAGATAAGAGATATCCAAACCCAAGAAAATGACTTGGATGGATTTAAATTTGTATTTTTAGAATTGGATAAATTTAAGGATCAAAAAGAAGACTTAAAGACACCTCTTCAAAAGTGGGCCTACTTTTTTAAGCATGCTGCAGAGACCAAAGAAGAAGATCTTATCCACATCGTTGGGTCCGATCATATCCTGAAAAAAGCCTATGAAGAACTTAATCGATTTGGATGGAGCCAAGAAGAACTTCTCGAATATGAATCTGTAGACATGAAACTATCTTCGATCAAAGCTGGACAGGAGGCATTTTATGCAGATGGACGTGCTGAAGGACGTATTGAAGGACATATTGAAGGGCGTATTGAAGGACTCAATGAGGGACGCACAGAAGAAAAAGTTGAAACGGCAAAGTGTATGTTTCAGATGGGAATAGATCTTCATACCATTGCAAAATCGTTACGCATTACCGCAGAAGAAGTAAAAAAAATTCTTGAGAAAAAAGGGATTCTTTTTAAAGAAGATCATTAGAAGCGGGAAGATATCAACCCTTACATTATATGAATCCAAAAATCTAACATGCCCAAAATGGGAAAAAAATCATTTTGGGCATGTTATCGTCATCACAAAAAGCAATAAGGCTCCTTCTTGCTTCTCTTCTTGGCATAAAAGAGCTCATATCTACACGTTTTCATCAATTTTTTGATGTTAAAGCTTTGCCCATGCTTCGGTTTTAAGTTGCGCTTTTCAGAATAAAAATGATATTTCTTAAAAAGAACTTTCATTATATAAGAGAACAATATGATCACCCGATATCTTGATCCAACCAATGATATTACTTTTAAAAAAGTTTTTTCAGATAAAGGTCGCTTAATGGATTTTTTAAATGCTGTCTTGCGTTTAAAAGAAGGAGAAAAAATCGAACACATTGATTTTATTTCTCAAGAAGAGCTGCCAAGCTTTGAAGCCGGACGGCGAAGCATCTTTGATCTTAAATGTGTTGATCAATCCAAAAAAACATACATTATAGAAATGCAAAATAAGCCTGAAGCTTCTTTTTTAAATCGTGTTCAATGTTATGCGGCTCATGCTTATGTCTCCCAGGCCATTAAAGGAAAGTCTCATGACCATCTTATGCCCGTTATTTTGCTGTCTTTAACCCCCCGTAATTTATTTGAAGAAGACATTGATTGTATTAGCTATCACTTGAATGTCGAATCTAAGACAAAACGGAGATATCTTTTTTCTCTCTCTTATGTTTTTATTGAACTTTCAAAATTTAAGAAAACACAAGAGGAGCTGACAAGTGTCGAAGACTATTGGCTCTACTTTCTAACAGGCTGGCAAAAAACAGATACTCCTCCTTCTACCATTAAAGACCCTTTTGTTCTTGAAGCTTACGAGGCGATAGAACAATATAAACTCACAGAAGCTGAGTATGATGCTTATTTAAAGTCACGTCTAGCTTTAGAAGCAGATGATTTGATGATGAATAAGACTTTTAAGGATGGTGAAAAGCTTGCAACCAAAAAAATAGCTCTTCAAATGCACGCTATGGGAATAGAAATAGAAACAATTTCTAAAGCCGTTGATTTGTCTTCCTCTGAAATTGAGGAAATTCTCAAAGAGAAAAAACCCTTTGCTGAGTAAAAAACGATTTTAAACGCACGAAGGAACGTAGATATTTAAAGCACCATTTCAATAATATTTTAACTGAGTTTGGGTGTTTCATCTCGATTTTTTGTCTTATAAAAATTTATAAATTTACTTCCTCCATTACCCACTCATTGAACATTTCATGTTTACTAACCCTTAAAAAATAACGTTTACTAAACATAAACTTTTCTTATTCTTTGTTGTCATCATTTGATGCCTTTCTCTTATATCAATTTAAGCGATAAGAACTTAAAAGCGTCTCAACACAAAAATCTTTCTTGCATGGTTTTGTGCAAACGCCTAAAAAGAAGGTATTCTTTTGATTAAAATCTTTGGATAAGGAAAACACAATGGGAATGCCGCAACAGATTCAAAAAATTCTAAGTTTTTATGAAAGTGATTGTCCTGGGACAAAAGCACAACTTGTGCGTCTCTTGATGCAAGGAAAACTTTCTGGGACGGGTCATCTCATTATCTATCCGATTGACCAAGGATTTGAACATGGACCTGGACGCTCCTTTTCCATGAATCCTTCAGCTTACGATCCACACTATCACATTTCTTTAGCTTTAAAAGCGGGTCTCTCCGGATTTGCTGCCCCCTTGGGATTTATTGAAAGTCTGGCAAGCACATACGCAGGGCTCATTCCTCTGATTTTAAAAGTCAATAGTGGCACAAGCCTTGTTCCCTCAAAAGAAGATTCAAACCAGGCCATTACAGGATCTGTTGAAGACGCTCTTCGCTTGGGGTGCGCTGCCATTGGCTACACAATTTATCCTGGATCCAACCATACTTATGAAATGTTTGAGAAACTTCAGCATTTGACTCAAGAAGCAAAAGCCGCTGGTCTTGCCGTTGTTGTTTGGTCCTATCCAAGGGGGCACGTTTCAAAGGAAGGAGAGCAATCCCTCAATGTTATTTCTTATGGTGCGCATATGGCTGCTCTTTTAGGCGCCCATATTATTAAAGTTAAACTCCCGACGGCCTTTCTTGAAAACGATGCTTCGTTTCCTCTTTATGAAAAATATGTTCCAGCTAAAACCCTTCAGGAACGTGTTAAACATGTCGTTCAATCGTGTTTTGATGGACGCCGATTGGTTGTGTTTTCAGGCGGTGAAACACACTCCGTCTCGGATGTTTTAGAAGAAACAAAAGCAATTTATGAAGGCGGAGGAACAGGATCCATCATTGGACGCAATTGTTTTAAACGCCCCGAAGAAGAGGCCCTCGAGATGCTTTCAAAAATGATTAAAATCTATCAAGGCACTTAAATTTATGATACTGAATTTATAGAAATTAACATAAAGGAAAAATTTATATGAAAATCAACGGAAATGCTATTCGTCCAGGATTCTTGATCCAACATCAAAACCGACTTTGGGTCGCTGTTAAAATCCAACATACCCAACCTGGAAAAGGCGGAGCTTACTTACAAGTCGAACTTAAAGATATTCGTACAGGAACAAAATTAAACGAACGCTTCAGATCCAGTGAAGACGTTGAACGCGTTCATTTAGATGAAAGGGAAGCTCAATTTCTTTATAAAGATGGTGAAAACTACGCTTTTATGGATACTCAAAATTATGAACAGCTTTCTTTGGGGGGCGATATCGTTCCTGAAGACGTTGCACCTTATCTCAAAGAAGGGATGATTGTAACACTCTCTTCCTATGAAGGTGAAATCATTAGCCTCAAACTTCCCGATACGGTTGTTATGGAAATTGTGGAAGCAGATCCCGTTGTTAAAGGACAAACGGCAACATCGTCTTATAAACCCGCTCTTCTTGAAAATGGTATTCGTATTTTGGTTCCTCCCCACATTGAGTCTGGCACAAAGGTTGTCGTTAACACGGAAGATGGCACTTACGTCGAGCGCGCAAAATAAATCATAACCTTATTTAAATGAAAGAAAGTCCATGAGAGATCTGTTAGGAGGCCGCGGTCAAGCCAAATCAGCCACCGTAAATGTTATGATCCAAGCCGCTTTAAAAGCTGCACGAGGTCTTGTGCGAGATTTTGGTGAAATCGGAAACCTTCAGATTTCTAAAAAAGGTCCGGCTGATTTTGTGTCGAATGCAGATTTAAGATCCGATCGAACTCTCCGAGAAGAACTTAAAAAAGCCCGTCCTACCATAGGCTTCTTAACTGAAGAAGGAGAAGAAATTGTTGGAGAGGATGCAAGTCAACGTTGGATCATTGATCCTTTGGATGGAACAACAAACTTTCTTCATAGCATTCCGCACTTTGCAATTTCCATTGGTCTTGAAAAAGAAAATGAGATTGTTGCTGCCGTTGTTTATGATCCCATTAAAGACGAGCTTTTTTGGGCAGAAAAAGGCATGGGCACGTTTATGAATGATCGTAGAATTCGGGTTTCTGAAAGAAAAGATCTCTCAGAGTGCCTCATGGCTACGGGAACGCCTTTTAAAGGTCATGGGAATAAGGAGCTTTTTGTCTCAGAGCTTGTTCCTTTCCTCAGCGAAACTTCCGGCATTCGCAGATTGGGCGCAGCTGCTTTAGATTTTGCTTATGTTGCGGCTGGACGGTTTGATGGGTATTGGGAACATGGCATTAAACCCTGGGATGCTGCCGCAGGAATTCTTCTCGTTAAAGAAGCCGGCGGATACACGACAACCATCGATGGCAAAGCGTCAACACCTTATGATACAAGTTATGTTGCAGCCCCACCTCAGGTCCATGGACATATGTTGAGACTTCTTAAGAGCTAAAGGACACATCCTTTGAAGCTTTACTTGAATGCTCTTTACAAAGATCCTCCTCCCTCTCTAAAAGCTGTTCTCCTCTCAAGCTTTGAAGAAGAAGTATTAGATGCCTCTCTCTCAACCCTTCTTGAAAGCGTCTATAATAAAAATCAGGATCGTTCGATTTCAAGGCTGCCGGCAACGCTTCTTAAGACAGACCCTAATCGACTTCTTGAAATCTTGAGCTCTCCTCCTCTTTTTGGTCCTCCTCCTCTTCTTATTATCGAAAAGCTCACTGAAGCATCTTTAAACTCTTTGGAAACTTTTTTAGAGCATCTTCCAAATTGCCCTTTTTTTATTATGACGGCCGGATATCTCAAAGCAACGTCCTCCCTTAGAAAATTCTGTGAGACTTCTAAAGATATTGGATTTATTGCTCTTTATGCACCAACAACCTCCCAAATCGAAGCGGATATTAAAGCTCTTTTAATACGCTATGGTCATACGCCAGAGCCCGCTCTTTTAAGGCATCTCGTACATCATTATCAAGAAAAGACACATCTTATAAAATCTGAATTGGTTCCTTTTTGTTTGTACTTTGAGAAACCAACATCTTTAAAACTCTCTGATCATCTTACTTTTATGAATAAGACGCTTTCCACAGAAGCCCATTGTCTTGAATCTTTTCTACTTAAAAGAAAAGATTTAATAGAAGGAATGCCTCAACTTTCAATTATTTCTTTTTTAAGATTATTAAATTTTCATATCCTAAGATTGCTTGAAATTCGCCCCAACTTTTCTGGAACTTCAGGGATTTTAAAATTTCCTCATTTAGCTCTAAAAGATAAAGCCCTTTATGAAGAAGCTTTGAGGAAATGGACAACCAAAGAGCTCTTTCATGTTCTTAATCTTCTTAAAACGCTTGAGATTGAAGCAAAAAGAGGATCTCTTCAAGAATCAGATATGATGCTCAGACGATTGATTCAAGTCTATGCATAAAAAAAGACAGGCTATAAAACCTGTCTTTCTTTGAATATAAGGCGTCATATATTAGAAACGATAAACAACACCAACTTTTGCAGTAATATATTCAGGTTTTAAGGCTGCAATATTATTTGATCCAATGACGGCACCCCCACTCGGATCTTCATATGTATTGTGAATTTTTGCAAAGCTCTCATATGAAAGAATTCCCAATGTTGAAAATCTTTCATTCAACGCATACTCGCCTCCAACCGCACACATAAATCCATTACGTGTCGTTTTGAAATTTTCAAGATCGGATGTATTTCCATTACGTTTTAAAAAGTGCGTTCCTTTAAATTGGCTTATACTCATACCAAGCTTTATAAATCCAAGGAAATCATGTGTTAGTTGCTTTCCAAAAACAAAAGCTGGTGTAAACTTAAAGGGGGCCTTATATTTTGTGCTGGATGTATACCCATTGCTATTAATATTTGTAATTTGAGTTACTTCATTATTATCTAAAGAGAAACCGAGCTCAAAACCTAAAAGAGTTTGTCCTTCAAAGAAATGACGATATCCTAAGAGAGCTTCTCCAACAATGCCAGAATCAAGTTTGGTACTTTTACCACTTCCATTTGTATTTCCTGGAATATAATTACCTTCTTTAACAGTAGAATTCATCCCACTATACCCAAAAAGTAACCCAGTATAAGTTCCTGATTGATATGTAGATGATTCTGCTGCTCCATATAAAACATTTGTAAGGAGCAACCCGGAAAGAACGAACGTTGCGAATTTAATTTTTTTTATGATCATTTAAACACCTTTATTTAACCATTTCCTATTTACTCATAATTTCAATTACAACTTTTCTATCTCAAAAGTTACTTACCTTGCTGGATTAGCCACAATCCAATCTGCAATACGTGTAGCATCAATATTAGGAAACCTCTTCTCTGCTTTGGTACCTTTAGTCCTTAAAGCTTCCATAGCTCTGATGTTATCAGGATTTGCAGGCAAATTAAGAGCTGCTAAATGAACAATTTCTGCTTTCCGATTTACATCTATTGCAACAAAATAAGCATTAACATGAGCTGCTGTAATATGATCCCAATCTATTGCATTATGTGCATTATCTGTTCTCAAGGCTGTCATAGCAGGAATGGTATTTGCGTCTGCAGCTAAATGAAGAGCTGCTAGATGAACAATTTCTGCTCTCCGATTTACATCTGCTTCGGCAATATAGGCATTTACATGATCTGCTGTTATATGATCCCAACCAATTGGGTTCCCGGCATTATCTGTTCTCAATGCTTCCATCGCCGCCCTATTATTAGCATCAGCAGGGAGATTAAGCGCTGCTAAATGAACAATTTCTTCTAATCTGTCTGCGTCTGCTTCTGCAGCATAAGCTGTAATATGATCTCTTGTAATATAATTCCAATCTATTTGGGCACCTGCATGATCTGTTTTTAGTGCTCTCATAGCACCCAAATGTCTTGCATTTGAATCTAAATTAAGAGCAGCAAGATGAGCAATGCGTTCTTTTACCTGTGCATCACCTTCATCAATCCAAGCTTGCAAACGAACATCAGTCATATTTGCATAAGACGTGCCAACATTTTTTAAAGCCAAAACTGCATCTCCACTTCCATTCCCAGTGAATTCAGCATTCCAATCAATAACAGCTAAATAGGCGATAGTTTTTTTACGATCGTTATTACCCTCATTTACCCATGCTTCAATTCTTGCACGTGTTATATCATCCCAAGGAGCGGAAATAATTCTTCCCTCATCCTGAATAGATCTAAAAGCTTTCATTGCTGAAATATTATCATCATTTGCAGGTAAATGCTGAGCTGCTAAGTGAACAATTTCTTCTTTCCGACTCGCGTTTTCAGCGAGAACATATTTATTTACATGCTCTGCAGTAATACGGGCCCATGGAACTTGATTACCAGTATTATCAGTTCTCAGAGCTTCCATTGCTGTTTTATTCTGAGCGCTGGCAGGCAGGTTAAGAGCTGCTAAATGGACAACTTCTGCTCTTCGGTCAGCATTTGCTCCTGTAACATATGCAGTAACATGATCTGCTGTAATATAGTTCCAATCTGTATCACCTGCTCCATGATTAACTCGTAACGCCGTTAAAGCATTTATATTATCTGGACTCGCAGGCAATCCAAGAGCTGCCAAGTGAACAATTCTCGCTTTTTGAGGAGCATCATGACCAGCTGCAATATGCGCATTAACATGCTGATCTGTTATATGTCTCCATGGAATTGAATTTCCTGCATGATCTGTTCTTAGTGTAGTCGTTGCTTGGATATGAGGAAGTGTTGGTGCCAAATTTATTGATGCAAGGTGGACAATAATTTCTTTCTCATCTCCATTTACTGTACCCTTCCAAGCAGCAATATGAGGAGCTGTTATATTGGCAAAGTTAGTAGGTGTTCCTCCGTTATTTTTCCTTAGCTTATCTATTGCAATCATATTTGCTGGATCTGCATCTAAATGCAAGACAGCCAAACGCGCAATATCTTGTTCAAGATCCGCATTTCCGCCAGCAGCTATTGTCTGGGCAACATGTGTTGCATTGATATCTGCACGCGCCGCTCCATGGCCTCTCAGCGTTGCAATCGCTCCCTCATTATCGGCATTTGCATCTATATGCAAGGCAGTCAAATGTGCGATATCTTCCTGAACAGCTCCTGCAGCTCCTTTTGTTCGAGCAATATGCGTTGCATTGATATCTGCACGCACCGCTCCATGTCCTCTCAGCGTTGCAATCGCTCCTTCATTATCGGCATTTGCATCTATATGCAAGCCTGCCAAATGCGCAATATCTTGTTCAAGATCCGCATTTCCGCCAGCA
>JAFEBT010000050.1 GCA_018242545.1 Pseudomonadota bacterium | reverse complement strand
ATCTTTCAAAAATATCAAGATGTTTTTCTATCTATCTTTTAGTGAACGCTCTCAGGAATTTTAATATCTCGAAATGAACTTAAGAAAGCTTATAAATCTCATAAAAAACTTACAAAAGCACTCCAGCTTTTAAAAGGACAAGATGAAGCATCACATAAAGAGCTTCAAAAAACGCTTCATCTTATTACTCTTCAGGAAGAAGCTTCTTTTAAAAAACAAGAATTAATGGAAAAAATCCAACGACATTTTAGAGAAGTTGCTCGAAAAATCTATGCCATTCACGAGATCATTTCTAAATTGCTCTCTCAAGACCTTGAAAGTCCTTCTACTCTCGAGGACATCCATATTTTACTTCGAGAAAATAATCTTATTTTAAGATACTTGGTCCAAGGATACCCTATCGAAAGTTCTCCAGAAACGATAGATATCCACACCCTCTTAAATCAAATCCAAACTATTTTTCAGTCTGAAATTACCTCAAAAAACATTCGTGTCCGTATCTCCCCTAAATCTGAAATTACAGCACATACAAATAAACTAGCTCTTGAGATTGTCTTGTATAACATCTATGTGCATCTTATGGATCGTTTTTCTCAAAATAATGCTTTAGAGATTTCTCTTTATAAAGATACAGAAGGCAGAGCTCACCTTGATTTTCGTGATAATGGATATGTCATGCGACATAAAAAAGGTACCCCAGAAGAGAAAAAAGACCAGAGTCTTTTCCACCTTACACAAGAAGAGCTTTCAGACTTTGTAAGAATATTGGGATGGAAATTAGAATGGACTCAAGAAAAAAGAGGTCTCAATTATATTAAACTTACTCTCCCACTTCCTATACTAGAGACAGAAAAAGTTATTCGTTTGTCTGACTTTAAAGGAAGTTTATTATAATGAAGTTCTTTCGTTATCTTAGTTTTTTTCTTTTTTTATGGAGTTTAAAAGCTTTTGCTACGCCTTTTCTTTTGGAAATTCCTGCTCAGAATCCTCATTTTGTAGGGCGAGAGCTTTTGCTTCAATCTCTTCAAAAAGCCCTTGAAATGCAACCTTGGGTTGTAATTACAGGAGGACCAGGTTTTGGAAAATCCCAAGTGGCAAAACAATATGTTTACCTTCATCAAAATTCTTACGACATTATTTGGTGGTTTAAAGTAGATCACACGCTTCCTCATCAATTTGAGAATTTTACAAGCGTTTTTAATAAAACGCTTCCCAAGAATGAGCAAATTCGACTTAAGGGCGTAAGCGCTGATAAATTGCTCACCGATATAAAACAAACCCTTCATCACCAAAAGAAAAAGTGTCTTTTTATTTTTGATGAAATTGAAGATTTAGAGAAATTTTCTCCTTATGCATTTGGATTTCCGGATTGTCATACTTTGGTTACAACACGGAAGAAAATTCCTCCTCATACATCTTTTATCGTGGAAAAATTTCAACGTGAAGAATCTCTCGCATTATTGAGAAAACTCTTAACTTATGAAACGGAAACAAATCTTGAAAGGCTTGCAATCTGCCTTAAAGATCATCCTCTCGCCCTTGTAACAGCTGCAAGTTTCTTGCTTGCTTACCCGAGCGTTACAATTGATATTTATCTTGCGTCTCATGATCTACAACGTAATGAAGATGTTCTCAACAAATGTGGAGATATGCACACTCAAAATATTAATATAACGCTTAAAATGGCTCTTAAAGCCTTAGCTCAGGAAAATCCTGAAGCCTGCAAAGCTTTAAAAGTGTTAACATTATTGCATCATACACAAATTCCATTTGCGTATCTTTCTCCTTTCCTTGAAAATATAAAAGCTTCTCAAAGTGATCATAAACTCTTGAGTGTGCTTTATGGTCAATCTCTTGTGGAAGTTAAGAAAAGTGACGATCCTACCCATGTGAGGCTTTCTATGCATGAACTTATTCATCAGCTTTTGGGAGACCAAATTTCTTCTTCAGAAAAACAAGAACTCTTGCAGCATATTATTCCTGTCATTGCTCAGTTTTTTTCTGGAAGATCAGATATCGTATGTCAAAGGATTGTAAAGTCCCCCGAACATTTGCTACATGCCCAAAGCATTTTCAAAGAAGCTCGGGAAATAGGTTACATCTCCTTGCCTCTTCTATCCCTTAAGGTTCACGTCTTAGATGTTCTACTTTGTAGCCTGAGAGATTTTGAAGCTGGTAAAATATTATTAGAAAATATATCTGAAGATCAAACTAAGCTTAACAAAGAAGAAAGATTATCTCCTGAAGATGAAGCTTTGCTTGAGGCGGATCAAACATTCTTTTTGTCTGCTTATCTCTCGGATCATGAACAAGCTATCCAACATGGAAAAAAGTCTTTAGAGCTTCTCGATCAAATTCCAAACGCTCACGAAGAAACAATCCGCATGATGGCGAATATAGCACAAGCTCATATGATGCAGGGAGAATTGAGTAAAGCTGAATCCTTCATTCAAAAAGGAATCCATTATCTTAAACAATCTCAATCCGATGTTTATAATGCCCTTTTTGTATTTGCTTGGTCTTTTTTACTGGTAAGTCAAGGTAAATTAGACGAAGCAATAGAGCTTGTTGATCAATATGAGTCTCTTTTTGAAAGAATACCTGACTATCCCACAATGACAATTTATACCCTCTTTGAAAAAGCAGAAGCTTTGGCTAAAAGGGGAAAACATGATGAATGTGAAAAAGTTTTAAGAAAAACAGAAAAAATGATTTCTAACTTTTTTGGAGATCGCAAAACAAATACACACGCCTATTTATATATTCTTCAAGCATTGAATATGCTGGGAGAGCCTCATAAAACATCTAAAGCCTTCGATTTACTGAACAAAGCATCTGAAATTTACACGAATACACTTCAAGGAGAGACCAAAAGTTGTATGCAAGCCCTTGCTTATTTTATAATGGGGCAACTTTATGAACACCAAGAGAAACCAAAAGAAGCTGTTCAATCTTATCTCCAGAGTGAAGCAATTTATAACATTATTTTTAAAGAACACGCCACAGATAATGTAAGCCGTCTTTATGCAGCTATTGCTTGTCTTGGAATTAAAACGCAAGATATCCAAATGGCTAAACTTTATACCCAACAGCATATTCATATCTTTGGAGCGGGTCATCCCCGAACTCTTGAAATTGTAAAAGCAGCAGATCAAAAAGGTATGGTGCTCTTAGAATCAAATCTCTAATGACTTTTATTAAAATGTTGCTCATAAATATCAAACCATCGACGTAAAATTAAAAATACGATTATAAGATTTTCTATTATTTATAATAAGGTTCAAATACATGACAGTAAGTAAAATATCTAATTCATTAAAAAAACATACTTCTAAAGCTCTACATCTAGATGCTGAATATGTTCATTTTTTTAATGAGCTAAAAATCAAGTTAAAAACAGCTCAAATCAGAGCCGCTCTGGCAGTTAATATGGAGCAAATATATTTTTATTGGGAGATGGGAAAAGCGATCATTTATTATCAAAAAACAAAAGTATGGGGATCTAAATTCTTAGAGCAACTCTCTACAGACTTAAGAAATGAATTTCCTGAAATGCAAGGATTTTCTGTTACTAACTTGAAAAGAATGCGGTTATTTGCTGAAGAGTATCCTAATCTTGAAAAAGGTGCACAGTCTGTGCACCAATTGCCCTGGAGCTTCATTGTTGTGCTCTTACACAAAATTAAAGACCCTAAAAAAAGAGAATGGTATGCGCAACAAACTTTGAAACAAGGATGGTCAAGAACAATTCTTGAAATGCAAATTGAGAGTAGCCTCTTTGAGCGTCAAGCAGATACTAAAAAAATAGAAAACTTTGAGAAGTATCTACCTAGGCCACAGTCTGATTTAGCAAGAGAACTTCTAAAAGATCCTTATAAATTCGATTTTTTAACGATCCAAGAGGAAGCCTATGAACGTGAAGTTGAAAATGCGTTAATTCATCACATACGTGACTTTTTATTAGAGCTTGGGCAAGGATTTGCTTTTGTTGGTTCTCAAGTGCCCCTTACCTTTGAAGATCAAGAGTTTTTTGTGGATTTGTTGTTCTATCATCTTGATTTACAGTCTTATGTTGTAATTGAGCTCAAAGCTACAAAATTTAAGCCTGAACACACAGGGCAACTTGGTTTCTATCTAGCCGCAGTTGATGATCAATTGCGTAAAGAACATGATAACAGAACCATAGGGATACTCTTATGTAAAACGAAAGACAAAATTATTGCAGAATATGCTTTAAGGAACATTAATGCACCCATAGGGGTATCCGAATATGTTCTTTCCAATTCACTTCCTAAAGAACTTAAGACAAAACTTCCCTCTATTGAAGAAATAGAGGCTGAACTTAATGAAGGGATGAAAGATTTGCCTGAAAATAACTAATTATGTTGATTTATAATTGAGAAACAAACTATAATAGGCTTTCGTAAAATAATTGCGTAATTTATCGGAGATTGATATGAAAAAATTTATTTTATCAGCGATTTGTTTTTCTTTTATTTCGTCAATAGCTTGTGCTATTCCCCCTACACTAAGAACGGCATTATTGGAAGCTGGAGAAGGAGTTAAGTTTATGGCTAAAAGAAGTGTAAGTACTCTGAGAATAACTCCAGGATTTAGACCAGAAAAACAGCCTGAAGTTCCATTTCAATCCATTGAACGACCAGGAAGAGTTAGATTTTTAGACCCTAATCATGAGTTTTATGTTCCTATTAATCGTCAAATAGTTTCAACACCTGAAATTTCTAGTCCCAAAGTAACTCGAGAAGATAATCATTCTGTCCGAGTGGATTTAGATCAAAAAAAAAAGTAATTGGGGATACGAATCATTCAATAATCAGCAGTCCTTTTGCTTTGCCTATTTATGAAGATAGTAGCCTTTTTTGGAGAAAAACAGCGGCGTTATTAGATGCTGTTTTTGATAAAAGACGCCTCGTAGTACCTTTTTATGAATATCCTTTTGTTACGAACTGTTATTTGGAATCTACATTTGAAGAATTTGGAAGTTGTAGAGGAACTGCAACTCTAATTAGTCCTTATTGTTTGATTACAGCTGGACATTGTTTGCTTTATAAAAGAAAGTTCCCGAAAAGCATTAGATGCGCCTTAGGAATGAGTGGTGGAGTTGCCAAAGATATCTCTAGCGTTAACTCTTTTTATGTTCATCCTAAATACTTAGAATCTGAAAACCCAGACTACGACATTGGAATTATTAGAATTGGAGAGCCTTTTGGCAAAAAATATGGAGCCATGTCTTTAAGAGAATTAGATCGTCAAGAACTTATGGAAATGAGGGTAAATGTTACAGGGTATCCATCACAAAGAAAATTTACAGAGATTCTTTTCGATCGACTTTCTTCAAGTATGTATACAATGGATGGTGAAATAAGAGCCGTTACGGATCATAAAATTTATTATGAAGTAGATACCTCTGGTGGACAAAGTGGTTCAGGGGTTTGGATTCCAAATCAAGAAAAAGCTGTAGAATGCATCGCTGTACATACTACCGGTGATAAAGTTAATGGAAATGGAGCGGTAAGAATTAACCAAGAAAGCGGACAAATAATAGGAGAGTGGCTTTCCAAATTGAGTGAAATATAAAATTTTCTATTTCCTTGGCATTACCAGTAGGCTTAAGCTATGAAGGCTGGTTATAAAAATAAATTGGATTTTTTTCTTGCTCGTTGCCAGAGAAAGAGGTAGGCTGAATATGTCTTTCTTATTGTAAGAAGGCGTGGAACAGAAGCGTTGACGCGCCCCTGCCCCACTAATCACTGTAACTCCGGAGAAGTCACAATGACTAAAGAAACACTAGCTCAACTTGAGCACATTTCTCAACTCCTAATTTTGCAAATTGAACATATAAAAGCTCTTATGGATGAAGCTTGGCATGATTTTGAGCTTCTTCGATCAGATTTAAGGGAACTTATAGCTGTTCATGAAGAATGGGAGAAAAAGAATGTCTTCAATCCATGGAGACAAAAATAACATATTATTTTTCTTCAATGTTTGGGTATCAATTTCTTAAAAAGCTTTTAAGAAATACTAAGCCTTATATTGCTGAAATACAATCTATTAAAAACAGTAGAAAGAAGCCTAATAAGCTATCTTTTTACTGTTTTTATTAAGTTCAACTCAAAAAATATAATATTTTTTCTTTTCAAGTAAATCTTATTAATATACGCTTAATTTTTTGACAACTTTTCTTCGCTTAGGAAAGATAATGGAAATACTATTCTTAAGAAAGAGATACTTCTTTTTTCTTTTATTATATATTTTTTCTTCTTCAAAAATTTATGCTTTAGAAGAAAGAGAAGAAGCTAACTTTTCATCGAGCAGCGCACCTAAGTCTCAAGTCTTTAAATTTTCTGAACTTTCTCATGAAGATGGAGATCCAGAATCTTATACGCTTGTCTGCTTTGACGCCACATTAATTCCTCATTCTAAAAAAGCCCAAGACCTTACTCACAGAAAAGAATTTAATCCTGTTAAAGATTGGATACGGTTAGAACTTTTAGAAGAAATAGACGAGGAAAAAGGATCTATAAAGAAAACTCAAAATAAAGAAGAATCTGGAGCAGAGGAAGAAAGTAACGACTCTTCTTCAGAAGAGAGTGATCAACCGAAAAAATCTTATCCTAGAAAAAGAATACTATCCTTAAAATCTGGAAAAGTTGAAGAGACTTCCTATTATGTTGTCAGTCTTTCTCTTGAGTCTTCTGCAACAACTGCAGAAAATTTCACCAAACGTCTTTTAAAAGAGAAGGGTTTGAATCAAAAAAGAAATCAGTATAGATCCTCCATGATTATTTTTCCTCAAGAAAAATCACCCCTTGTATTAGCTTACGTGTTTGGAAAATGGTCTCAACTTCTTAACCCCTATGCTATTATCCCTGATTGGGGATTAAGAGTGGCTGCATCAAAAGACATTTTTAGTGAACGTAGCGTGAAAGCTTTAGGGCGCAAAGAAAGTGCTCTTTCAAATCCGACATCTCGCACCGAAACCAAACATCGGCTAGCTCCTTTTGAGGATTTTGATTGTGAAATCGGGACAGATGGTTTGGAAGGCCTTACTTTTTTACCCCAATATGCGGAAGGGACTTCCTGTGAGCGTCTTGCTAAAGCAAAAGAAGAATGGTTCAAATTTTTTCTTCCATCATGTGAAGAAGATGAAGAAAAGGGAGATACACTTGGCTCTTTAGTCCATATGGTTTCATACTTTTACACTGTTTCTCATCCATTTAAAATTCACGAGAGATTACAACGTTACATTGATGAAGAAGTTTCAGATGGAAAAATTTTAGAAGGCTTAATAAAACACTTTTTAGGAACATTAAAAAGAAATCCAAAATTTATTCTTCTCCCATCCCAATATATATGGCGTTCTTATGGGACACGTCCTTCTTTTAGTTATGGAAAAAATCAGGATCAAAAATACTTATGGCAAGCCTTAGAAGGAGAGGACTTTAATTTAGACTCCTTAGTCTCCATAAAAAAATCAAGAAGAAAAGAAATCTACGAAGAACCTCTTTATGTTTTGATGAGTTCTTTGCCAATTGAGTGGCAAAGAGAATTCTACCGTTTTGATCGAGGGAGGTGGTTTAGAATAGCAGCTTCACGCTTTAATCTTATTATTGATCTTATGCGAGATCCTCGCATTAAAACGCGCATGGAAACTCTTCCTCCTTACACTTTAGAGGATGCTTTGGGGGAAGGAGGAGGAGGTTTATATCAAGAGGATTGTTATAACCGACGTGTTATAGCTTCTCTTCCCAAAGGAAAACAAAAGGGGCTCTTGCTTGATAGGCTTAACATCTATTTAGGAGGACGAGGAAATCAGTTTGAATTCGGCGATATTCTTTTATATGGGAGTGATAAAAAATATTATATTGTTCATGTTAAACGGCGAGAGTCTGATGCTATGGATCATCATCGGGCTCAAGTTGAGAGATCAGCTGAATATTTAGCCACCGAACTAAGGAAAGAAAATGCAGAAACTTTACTTCTTCGAGGCTGTGTAAAGGGAGTCTATCTTAAGCATGGCATAGAGGCTAACAAGGAAAAAAAGCAAGGGAAACGATTAACGCATAGTGCATATTTTGAAGATAGATTTAAAGAAAAGAAAAAAGGAAAGAAAAAATCTTGGAAAAATTATTTAAGAGATTCAATATTTCATAACACGCAAGAAGAAGCTTCAACTTTCCTTGGACAGTTAAAGATTTTATTAAGAACCATTGATTTTGATTTCTTTGAAAACCATCAAAAAGAACTCATCGTTGCTCTTGATGCATTAAGGGACTGTGCCGAGAAAAAGAAACTATCAAAAGAAGACGTAGAAGATTTCTTAGCAGCCATAAAACAACTCATATGCATTAAAGAGGTTTTATTTCCTTCTGGGATTTTGAAAGAAGAAACCCGAAAAAATATTGTCCTCGTTATGGCTGTTATAGATGATAGACGGATTGAACCTATCCGAAAAGCAATTCAAGAAGTGGAAAAGGAAAAAAAGAAAGAAGAAGAAAACAAAGAGAAAAGAAAAGAATCTTCTCTCGAGAAAAAAAAACAAGAATTAGAAGATTTAAAAAAGAAAGACCGTAAAAAGGAAGAATCCTTATTTAAAAAGCAACATCTTTGGGGGTTAAATCGTACGCGGCAGCTTGTTCAAAAATTGGGCTTCCAATTTAACCTTGTTGTCATAAATGAAAATGAAGAGCGTGGAAATTGGGATGCCTTTGGGGAAGTAAAAGATAAGAAACCGGATTCAAAAGACGGATTACATGAAGATAAAAAAGATGCTCCTGAGCATGCTCTAGATGAAGAAAGTAGTGGGACAGAAGATGCCGATCTAAAATCCAAGAAAAGGAAAAAGACATCGAAGAAAAAGGAACCTCCAAAAAAAGCTCAGAAGGATGATGATGAAGACCAAGAAGATAAGATAACTTCTCTTTCTAAAAGGCTTAAAAAATTTGAAAAATCAGATGATATAGACCTTTATTTTCCTCAAAAATTCACATTTAATGGCCTTTTAAATCCAGCGGAAGGGATTTTTGGAGAGTATATAAGTTGCCCTACAGAAGGAGATGGAAATTGTTTTTTTCACGCGGCTTCCACACAAGATGGGGAAGATAGCGAAACTGTTGCAGTACGTGCTGCAGTAATGCGTAGTGCATTTTGTGATATGATACAAGGAGGAGCTTATCTGGGTGAGTGTCGGAATCTTCTTTATGAGGATTATCTAAGTCTTTTAGGGACGTCACACGAGAAAGATATTCCCGGGCATGTGAGGGCACTGTTTCAGCAGGATAGCGAACATGTTGCAGCTCGTAATTACGCTCTTTCTCGTGGAATTGCAAAAGAACACCTTTCCCCTTATCTTAGCTCTGAACATCTTTATGATGCAGACACTATAAAAGGAGCTATTTTAGATACAGATGTAAAATTTTATATGGAAAGACTGCGTATAAATAATGGGGAAGAATCTTACATTCCTCTTCGTCCAGATATGACGTGCCCTGTTGAGCTTTTAGCACGGGAAAACAACTTAAATATCAATGTTTTTGCGCTTCAGAAAGAAGAAGGGAAAGCAACGGGTTTTTTAAGATTACTTAAAAGAGCTGGAAATGTTCAAGGGGTCATGCCTATTAATATTTTAATAGAAGGAGTCCATTACGTTGCTCTTATTAATTCTGGAGAGCCTGAAGAACGCAAAAAAGCTGTTCTCCAAATTATGAGAAATGCTGGTTATGCTTTTAATGGCTTCTAATTTTTAAACAGAAAGATAGAAGTTCGCTTCTTCATTTTAAAAGAATCTCACCCTTTTTGTATAATTAAACATGTTTAAACTCTTCATAGGAGTTAAAGAAAGCTGTTAAGCCTGACCCTTAAATAGAGAAAAGAAAAAATATTATCTTATGAAATGTCTTAAACTTTGACTTTTACGATATAAGTTTTCATAGGAAATATTTTCATGAGAGAAAGCACGACGGCTTCGACTTTCAGCCCAAAAATTATAAAGCTTTTTAATAGAAGTTGGTAGATTTTCCCGATATATTGATTTTTTTCCTTTTTCAAATTTAAAAAGATTTTTTTGGGAGTTCCAAGGTGCTTTATTATAATAGATTTTCCCTAAAATGATGAAAGGAACGAGCTGTTTCATAGCTTCTTCTGTAATGACCCATAAGTCATCAAGCTGACTTGCATGAAAATATCCCTTGCACCATTCTTTTATAAGATGATCTGACCCTTCTTTATAAGGTACTCTAGAAGCCCCATCAAAAAGCAATGGTTCACACTCTTCTCTAACGGCTAAATCTGTAACGATTTGATTGTTGAATTGGATCAGTAAATTTTTAATAAGATATTCTTGATACCTAGATTGAAATGTAACATTATTCTCAAATAAAATACGTTGCCAGTCTGTAAATCTAATAGCATTTGGGGCTGTCACAATTGCTGTAATAAACCCATGAAGATGTGTTAACGATAAAGAAGGCTTTGCATCTTGAGAACACGTTAAAAAGTCATTTAAGATTTTCAATGTGCTATTCTCAATAGAAGATTCAACATTAAAAAGCATGATTTTCTTTTCCTTTTATTATAGTGCAGATTATCTTTTTATATTCTCCTACATACAAAGCGTTGATCTTTGAATATTCATACGCTTTCTAAATGGTTCCTGAGCTTTGAGTCGAGATGTTTTAGGTTTTGATTCTAAATTGAAAGTTTTGTTTTCTGATTTTTTCTAAAAGAAACATATATCTTTCAGCTTTATTCCCCTTTTTCTTACACTATTATCTATGAGTTCTTTTAGTTAATAAAAATATATATTGATAATAAAAAATATAGTCAATACATAAATTATAATAGGATTATATTTATAATTAATTATAAATATATCTTTATTTATTAGAGTTTAATTTGTATTTTTTGTTTATTAATTTTTATGAAGGTTTATTTTTTACTAAAAACAAATCCTATTTTAAAGTTTTCTATAAATAAGAGAATGTTTAAATTTTTTTAAGACTCTTGGTTCCAAAATTCCCTTAAAGAAAATTTCTTGCTGCGCACTTACGGGGTGAGATCACCCCAGTTGCTTTTGGGCCGCAGGCGCTATTATAATGAAGCATGAAAAAGTCCTTCTTTTTCTGTTAAGACATGCGTTTCCCCTTTACGAGCTACCTCAATATTTCCTCGTATAGTTCTCAAGCTTAACCCTGATTGACGCCTTTTGAGGCCGTCATATGGCGATTTATTCGCTTAATTTGGGTTTTATATCACGAAGCAAAGGAAGATCTTCTGTTGCGTTTAGTGCTTATATTAGTGGAAGTCAGCACAAAGATGAACAATCTGGAAAAACTTATAGCTATAGGCATCGTGAAGACGTCGTTATGTCACGTATCTTGGCACCAGAAAATGCTCCTGCTTGGGCATTAGACCCAGCTATCTTTTGGAATAAAGCAGAACAATTTGAAGATGATATTATTCATCAACGATTCCAAGGAAATGCTAAAAATTCTGAAAAGAATCAAAAAAGCCTTACTTATAGAGATCATCTTTTAAAAACAGCACGAACAGCACAGACCATCATGGGAGCTATCCCTTTAGAGCTTACCCGTGAACAAGCAAAATCCTGCGTGGAAGAGTTCCTGAAAACACGGTTTGTCTCACGAGGACTTGTCGTTCATTATGCCATTCACTGGGACGAAGGCAATCCCCATTTTCATGGACTTATTACGCGCCGTGCATTTGTCGGAAATGCATTTTCTTCACGAAAAGATGAAGATATTGTCTCTCCTCCTGAGCACAGAAAAACACGCAAACAATGGGAAGTGATCGTTAATAAGCATCTTGCATTATCTGGCTCTGAAGTCCGTATTGATTGTCGTTCTAATAAAGAACGTGGACTTACTTTTAAAGCAAGCAAACATGAAGGATATTATGCGCAACGCTTAGGAGAACGTGGAGATCATTCTCATGTTCTTACCTATAATGAGGAAACCCGACAACATAACATCCAACTTCTCTGTGATCATCCCGAAGTCTTAATTCATGAGATTTCTCAAAAAAGAATTACTTTTACGCATACACATATCGAAGAAGAAATCATCCGACGTGTAGGCGGAGATGAGAAATTATTTGCAATTTTAAAAGCGCGTATTGAAGGAATTGGAAATTCTAATGACTACGCCCCAAATGAGAACTTTGCAGAGAACTTAAAAGATATTGCTGCTAAGCTTACAGATTCAATCCTTAAGAATTCTGAAATAACTCAATTTGTGGACCAAAATATCCAAGCTGAGCCTATTTTTACAAGCACAGCTTATAAGAAACAAGAAGAAAAGATTACGAACTTAGCAGATATTTTATCTCATCGTTTCTCCAAAGACATTCCCTCCACCTTTGTTACAGAAATTCTTAACAAAGAAAGTCTTAAGCTTGGTTTTTCTTTTTCTGAAGAACAAACTGCTACTATTCATTATCTCTGTAGCGGACCTGACATACGTATTCTTAATGGTCGCGCAGGAACAGGCAAAACAACACTTCTTAAAGTTGTTGCTGAGGTTTATCAAACTTCAGGCTTTAATGTGATTGGAACCTCTTTCCAACGGAAAGCTGTTGAAATTATGGAACGAGAAATCGGAATTCCTTGTCGAACGTTAGACAGCCTGAAACTCTCTTGGGAAAAACATGAACACCAAAGCGCTTTAGTAAAGAATGGACAACTTTGGGGGCAAGCCTATCTTTCTGCCTTTCAAAAAATGAAGAAATTAGAATTACAGCGTTTCAGTTCTAAAGATGTGATTCTTGTAGACGAAGCAAATATGATTGGAGGCAAATTATGGGAGTCTTTTTTAGCTGAAGCTGTTAATAAAGGAGCTAAGGTTCTTATTATTCAAGATACGGAACAAATTAAATCAAGAGAACCAGGAGATTATGGTCGCTTATTCGCAGAAAGATTTGGCTCTTGCGAAACAAGAGAAGTTCATCGTCAAAAGATTACTTGGCAAAAAGAGTGCTCTGTTCTTTTAAATAAAGGTCATGTTTTGGATGGCTTGATGCCTTATCAACAGAAGGGGTATCTTCAGTGGCATGAGACAACTTACTCCACACGAGAAGCCATTGTGAATGCATATTTAAAAGATCTTCAAGAAAACTCTGATCAAACGCGTATTGTCTTAGTGTACCGCAACCGAGATGTAGATTCTCTTAATCAATTAATTCGCCTAAAACTAAAAGAACAAGGAGTGTTAAACTCTTCTTTTAAAATCAGAAATCAAGAATTCTCGATTGGAGATCGGATAAAGTTTACACAAAATGATCATCACGGTCATTTTGTCAAAAATATCTATGCAAACTTATTGCAAACAGTTCGGGAACATTTCAATCCAACGCAAATACAAGGCGTAAAAAATGGAACTTTTGGAACAATCTTGGCTCGGAATAATCAATACATTAAAGTTCAATTAGATGACGGACGTAATGTAAAATTCAAACCATCTAAATATAAATATATAACGCATGGATATGCTTTAAGTATCCATAAATCAGAAGGATCCACTTTTGATCGCACATTTGTGGCACTAGATCCTCTTCTCAATTCATCATCATTACTTGTTGCAATGTCACGCCATCGTCATGACGTACAAGCTTTTATTAATCGAGAAGAAGTTATTGATTTTAAGGCACTTCTAGAAAAAATTAATCGAGGAAAATTCAAAGAAACACTTTATGATTATGAAGTTCCAGAAGATAAAAAAATTTATTTAGAGCGTATTCAGAAATACGCAAACCTCCTAAAACAAAGTACAGACTTGCGTGAGAAAATAGGAAGCAGCCTAAAATCAAATGCATCTTTTTGGAAACATCCAGAATTTAAGAATTATAAAAATCTTTTAGACCAAAAAAAGGAAATGGCCTCTGAAATCCTTTCCAATTGGAAGGAGCATCTCCCTTACACACGACTTGCAGGTCTTAGAAAAGATACTTTAGAGATAGAAGTAGGGCTTAAATCACGTCCACTTTCTGACCTTGAACAAAGAGCAAGTATTCAAGCGCAAGGATATATGGATCTTGTCCGAGAAACACAACACCTCTGGAAAACAATTTTAGAAACATATCCTCCTGTTTTAACAAAAAATCATCCTCTATATCCTACTTACAAAAAATTGCAAGAAGAAAGAAATTCCCTTGCAGCGGTCTTTGCAGAAAATTTAAATCTTTATCGTCCATTTTTAAAAGTAGCAAAAAATAAAGAGGGCCAATACAAAGATTATTGGAATAATGTTGTAGAAGCTAAAGATCGTTTTATGGCGTTATCTCTAAAAAAGCATGCTGTAGTTCATATAGATTCTCAGCAGCAAAAAGCTTTTGAAGATCGACTTTCGTTAGAATATAAAGAATTTTATAAAAATATAAAATATTATAAAGACGCAAGCTCCGAAGCAACAGCTCTTTATAAACTGTGTAAAAATCAAACAAAAATATTTTGTTTAAGTCCGGAAATGCTAAAGCACTCCTTTCAAGAAATATGCGTAAGACGAGATTCATCTGCTCTACAAATTGTGAGGAACTATGAAACTCATCAGCTTTTTCTTGAACAATTCAAAATACAAGAAAGCAAACTTTTTACCCATGCAACTTTTGGAGAAATTCGTGAAAAGGCACGAACATATAGATAACGTCCCGTCAAGTGGTGTAAAATTAGATTGAGTCATTGTCAGACTCGGA
>JAFEBT010000049.1 GCA_018242545.1 Pseudomonadota bacterium | reverse complement strand
CCTTTCTCATTTCAAAATATTATGACATTTATCTATCTATATGTAAACACTCTCAATCCTTTCAACTTATTCGGAGTGATAAAGATGCGTAAATCCTTTTTTCTAGCTCTTTTTTTTGAAATGATCTCTCAAACAAGTACTCTTTTAGCCCTCCAAACTTATCCTTTTGTAACCCAGCAAAAGACAACCATTCCTATTTCGCAAGATCAGCAAAACCGAATTGCTATCGCAAATGATAGAATTCAC
This sequence comes from Pseudomonadota bacterium, assembly GCA_018242545.1. Taxonomy (NCBI): domain Bacteria; kingdom Pseudomonadati; phylum Pseudomonadota; species Pseudomonadota bacterium. The sequence goes on along the minus strand of JAFEBT010000049.1, from coordinate 14,550 downwards.
CAAATATTTGGGGCAGAAGGTTCGTTTGATGTGCAGAGTGATGATATAAGCGGTCAAATTTTTGTAAGATGTTTGAACTCTCAATCTACAAAACCTCAGACAATTACCATAGTAACAGAATCTGGCCTCACACAGGACCTTAAGCTTCTTCCTCAAAAAATTGAACTCCAAAGTATTTTACTAAAACCCATAGTGACTCTTGAAAAGCTTGACAAATCTCAGCCTTCCTATCTTCAACACCTCGTTGATTTAATGACAACTATGATGGAAGGGCAAAAAAGAGATGCATATAAAGTTACAGCTCTTCAGCATGCAGAGCGCTCTTTTAAAGAGCCTTTGGTCATAAAAAACCAGTTGGTTTATCGGGGAGAGCAGGCAGAAGGCTACATCTATCACCTTAAAAATGATGGAGAAGAAACACTATCTCTGAAAGAAAAAAATTTAGCGCTTCCCCAAGATCTTGCTCTTGCTGTAACGCAAAATTCACTTCCCCCAGGAGAAGAAACTTATCTTTTTGTTATCACAAAAATAAAGAGGCTCTCATGAATATTTTTGATTTAAAGAAGAAACAATATCTTTATGCCGCACTTATTGGAGCTCTGGGCTTAGGTATTATGGGACTTCTTATTTGGTCTATAGATGATAAAGGATCTTCTACCCCTATGGAACCATCTAAAGAAACAAATATTACAACGGCTGGGCAACGCATAAATCCACAAGAAATTTGGGTAGAACGCATGGAAGGTGAGAATAAACTTACACAGCAAAAATTAGATGCGCTTGAGAAACTTATGATGGCTAATACACAAGCAGCAGGAAATGCAGAAGAGAAAGTTCATCAGCTTGAGCAAGATTTAGAAGAATTACGAAGCAATAACGCTTTAGGAAATTTGCATCAAGCGGAACAAGACGCGTCTCAAGGCATAACTTCTTTTCCTACCTTTTCGAGCGCAACTTCAGAAAATCATATGTCTTCTGAGCCTTTTGGAAATAGTATCCAAAAAATCGTTCTTAATCTTTCTGGCACAGATCCGCATGTCAAAAGACAAGAAAAGGCAACCCTTGAAAATACCTTGCCAGCAGGTGCTTTTGCGAAAGCTGTTTTATTAGGAGGCGTTGATGCGTCGACATCTATTTCAGCACCTTCTGATCCAAGACCTTTATTATTACGCATCACAGATAAAGGAACATTACCAAGAAAATTTCATTCTGATCTTAAAGATTGTCATGTTTTGGCTTCATGTTATGGGGATCTTTCCTCTGAACGGGTTTATATGCGGCTTGAAAAATTGACGTGTACAGAGTGCCTTACAGGTGAAATCTCTGAAACACAAGTTGCAGGATATGTTGTGGGTGAAGATGGCAAAGCAGGTCTTCGCGGCGTTGTAGCGGATCGTGCAGGACCCATTGTACGAAATAGTCTCATTGGAGGATTTTTCAGTGGGATGGGAAAATTCTTTGAAAGTCAGCAGACACAACTGACCCTTCCTACAACACCTTTTGGAGCCATGAATCCTCTCGGTGCCAAGCAAATGCTTTCTGCTGGAGCTGCAAGTGGAACATCCCATGCCCTTGAAAAGTATGCTGATTTTTTTATTAAACGTGCGGAGCAATTACAGCCTGTATTGCAAGTTGCAGCAGGTCATGAATTCGTACCCCTGGTAACTCTGCTTTTTCAATTACGCGTCTCCACAAATTTTGTACATCTTTAAGGGGCTCTTTTTTAGTTAACCCAGGAAAAACATAAGGGCTTTCGATGTTTAAGTTTTTGAGCTCTTCAAGAACTTGAAGGGCTTCTTGAGAAAGAGGCAAATATTCTCGTTTCTTTTGTTTTGTGAGAGAAGAAGGTTTTGTCCAAACTCCTTGTTCAAGGTCAAAATGGCTCCAAGTTGCTTTTAGGAGTTCATTTTTTCGAGCACCGGTAAGAAGAAGTAACTTAAAAAAGAAAGAGGAAGGTCTCTTATAATCATCTAAAGTTTTCCAAAGGCGAGAGATTTCTTCTTTATTAAGCCATCGATCTCTTTTTTCTTCTGGAAACCGTGGAATGTCCTTTACAGGATTATCACTTCTCCATCCCCAAGCAATGGCTAATGATATCATCTTGGAAAGGAGAGCCAAAGCTCGATTGGCTTGGTAAGGTGTTTCTTTTAAAGCAGTATGAAAGTTTTCTACATCGCGACGAGAAAGATGAGCTACTTTTCTATCGCCAAGTTTAAGGATGATGTGATTTCGCAGAAGCTTTTTATCTTCTTCAAGACTTCGAGGACGTTTATTTTTTCCATAGCGGTCTACATAATCTTGTGCGAGTTCATGAATATCAGGAAGATGCTTAAGGGCTCTTTTTTGTTCAGCTGGGTCTTCCCCTTGTGTAATCACGCTCAGGTGCTTTCGAGCAATAACGCGAGCTTCTTCAGCTGTAATCTGTCCGTGTACCCCGATTTTAATACGCTTTTTAATGCGTTCTTTGTTGCGATACTGCAGACAATATGTAAGGCGGCCACTTGGTAATACTATGACTCCAAAGCCTTTTAGCTCTGTATCTCAAGAAATAATAGTTTTTTGGGATCAGGGACAAGAGCTTCGACAAAACGTTTTGTTAACTTAGGCATTCCATTCTCCTGGTTAAGTTCCAGAAGATTTGGGAGCTGTTCCGTCGTCATTATTTTTGTCTCCAAATTGTCACCAACGTAACGAAAATGGGACCCATTTTCCGAGATTCTTGAAGAATTATACCACTACTGTTATCTTCTCTCAACTCCTTATTCTATAAGGTTTTGAGTGTGGTGCCCGCTGCCAGACTCGAACTGGCACGACCATTGGTCGACAGATTTTAAGTCTGTTGTGTCTACCATTCCACCAAGCGGGCGTTCTTTTTTTGGAACATACTCCATCTTTAAAAATTCCTCAAGAGGTTTCGAAATAAGAATTTTAAGAGAGTTGAGAGAGGGGAAATTTCTTGGTATTATAAAACAAAAGTTAAGGAAATTTTAGGGTGCATGAAAAAATAGAGAACACGATGACCTCCAAAAAAAGTGGCGAGGAGGCCAAATTCACCCCTTATTTGATGATTCTTACCTCTGTGTTTTGCGTTATGTCAACATCAATACTAACGCCTGCTCTTCCCTTAATTGCGCATTATTTTGGCTCCTCAAATGATGCCTCTCAGAAAATTCTAAGTATGAATATTTTAGGAATTGCTCTTTCAGGTCTTTTGTATGGAGCTCTTTCAGAATCTTTTGGCCGTCGATTTCTTTTTTTAATAGGATTTTTACTCTTTTCTCTCTCTGCACTTTTAAGTTTTTTAGCAGAATCTTTTAATGTTTTATGGAGTCTTCAAATTTTACAAGGGTGCGGTATTGGATGTGCCGCAGTTCTTCCTCTAGCTGTTATCCGGGATATTTATTCTGGAAAACGCGCCGCTTATTTAATGTCAATTTTTGGTATCCTTATGGCGCTTTCACCAGCTCTCTCTCCTTTAGTTGGAGGCATTATTATAGAAGCCTTAGGATGGAAGTTTATTTTTTTGTTTCTTTCATGTGCTGGGGTTATTATAGGGATAGGCTTATTTTATGGCCTTCCTGAGACGCATCCACAAGAGTTGCGGCATCCAGTTTCTCTCCTTCTTCTTTTAAAAAACTATGGGCACCTCTTAAAAAATACAAAATTTTTGAGATTTGCTGTTCTCTCTTGGTTTTCAGTGTGGGGGCTCTGGGTGTATTCTTCGACAGCATCTTTTGTTTTTATTGAAAACTTTGGTCTTACGCCAATGGCGTATGGAGAATATTCCATCATTACAATTTTAGGAATTGTTATAGGGAATTTTTTTGTTAATCGCTTTATTTCACTATGGGAGCTTTTAACATTTTTAAAAATTGGCTCAATAAGTTTGCTTTCTGGAATCTTTGGGCTTCTTTTTGCAGCTGGGTATGATTGTAAAGATCCCATGGTTTATGCCAGTGTCATGTTTTTTTATTGTTTTGGATTTGGATCTTTATGGTCTGCTTCTTTAAGCCTGGCAATGGATCATGTCCCTCATGAAAAAGGGTATGGCGCAGCTCTTATTCGATCTGGTCAATTTTTATCCGCTTCTTTGGGGGTTATGATTTCTGGTCTTCTTTATGAAGGGTCTTTCATCTTGCCAGGCCTTTTTATTCTGATGTGCGTGATCATTATTACGCTTCTCGTTTGGACAACATCGCGCTCTGAAAGTTTCATGTCAGAGTAAAACATAAAAGGAAAGATTGAGTCGATAAAAGCTTAGGCTCTTCTGCCTTTCTTCTTTTAAAGGAGGGCAGGAGCATGGGACGCTCAGAAATAAACGAACCTAATAAGACGCGTACTGGCATTGTTCCTCACGAGGTTTGAATAAGAATTTTAAGAGAGTTGAGAGAAGATGAGTTTCTTGATATTATAAAACGAGATTTAAGGAAGTTTTAGGACTTACAAAGGAATAGAAAACAAGATGACCTCGAAAAAAATTGCTGAGGATTATAAATTTATTCCTTATTTGATGGTTCTTGCTTCTGCGCTTTGCGCCATGTCAACAACAATACTAACGCCCGCTCTTCCTTTTATTGCACATCATTTTGATTTCTCAAATGATGCTTCTCAAAAAATTCTAAGCATGAATCTTTTAGGAGTTGCCCTTTCAGGTCTTTTGTATGGAGCTCTTTCAGAATCCTTGGGCCGTCGACTTCTTTTTTTAATGGGTTTTTTACTCTTTTCTCTCTGTGCATTTTTAAGTTTTTTAGCAGAGTCTTTCAATGTTTTATGGAGTCTTCAAATTTTACAAGGGTGTGGTGTTGGGTGCGCTGCAGTGCTTCCTTTAGCTGTTATCCGGGATGTTTATTCTGGAAAACGTGCTGCTTATTTAATGTCGATTTTCGGTATTCTTATGGCGCTTTCACCCGCTCTTTCTCCTTTAGTTGGAGGCATTATTATAGAGGCCTTAGGATGGAAGTTTATTTTTTTGTTTCTTTCAAGTGTAGGAGTTATTATAGGAATAGGTTTGTTTTACGGCCTTCCTGAGACGCATCCACAAGAGTTGCGACATCCAGTTTCTCTCCTTCTTCTTTTAAAAAACTACGCACGTCTTTTAAAAAATACAAAATTTTTGAGGTTTGCTGTTCTTCCTTGGTTTTCATTTGGAGGGCTTTGGGTGTACTCTTCAACAGCCCCTTTTGTTTTTATTGAAAATTGTGGTCTTACACCAGTTGAGTACGGAAAATATCCCATAATTACAATTTTAGGGGTTATTATTGGAAATGTCTTTGTGAACCGGTTTATATCACTATGGGAACTCTTAACATTTTTAAAAATTGGCTCAATAAGTTTGCTTTCTGGAATTTTTGGACTTCTTCTTGCAACTGGATATAACTGTAAAGATCCCATGGTTTATGCCAGTGTTATGTTTTTTTATTGTTTTGGATTTGGATCTTTATGGTCTGCTTCTTTAAGTATGGCCATGGATCATGTCTCGCATGGCAAAGGATATGGGGCAGCCCTTATTCGATCAGGTCAACTTTTATCGGCTTCTTTGGGCGTTATGATTTCTGGTCTTCTTTATGAAGGGTCTTTCATCCTTCCAGGTCTTTTTATTTTAGCGTGTGCTATTGCTATTACCCTTCTTGTTTGGACAACATCTCGCTCAGAAATTTCCTTATCGGAGTAAACCAAAAAAGGAAAGACTTTCTTTATAAAAGAACAGGCCCTTCTGTTTTTTTTCTTTTAAAGTGGTCAATCAGTGTGAGAATTGCAAAACTGAACGCACCTAACAAGACAAGAATCGTTATTGTTCCAAACGCAAAACGATAAGAATATGTACTGTAAACAGGAACACCATTATGAAGTATCTTTGTTTCTTGCGCATAATCCATTAAAAGTCCCATGAGAGAGATACTCCCAGATCCAAGGAGCATAATAATCATGTTTGTGAGTCCAGAAGTCACACCTCCAAACTTTTTGGGTACAAGAGAAAGAATAACGCCAAAAAACAAGATTTGAAGACTTGCACAAAGCCCTAATATAAACATTAATGCAAGGAGAATAAAATAAGGGATTGCAGAGAAAAAAAGAAGAAATCCTAAGATGCCCGCCGTTATAAGCCCACATAAAACAATGATGCCATTTGTATTATTAAAATGGTTTCCCACAAAAGAGAGAAGAGAACAGCCCGTGACCATTCCAATGTAAATTAAGAATATAGAGGTTGCAGCTTGATCCATCGAAAGATGATGAACTTGAATTAAGAAAGAAGGGCCCCATGAATCTGCAAAAGTATAAAGGGCTGTTGTCATAAGTCCAACAGATGCCATTAATATAATAAGAACTGGTTTTTTAAAGAAAATCTTTGTTATGCCAACAAGTAAATTTTCATTGGGAATATGAGATACTTCTTTTATTTGTAAAAGATTTCTCGTTTTTTTTAAGGAAAAACTTAAAAGAATGACAGCAGTAAGAATAAGGCCTGCAATGGATAATCCTTCAAGGAGAGTTTGAAGGCTTAAGACGCTTAAAAGAAAGCCAATGAGCCCACCACACACAGCTCCGAGAAGGCCTAAGCTTGACGTGATGCCAACAAAGAGCTTTGAGAGACGATCGGGAAAAAGCATATTAGAGACCTTTAGAGAGCTGATAAATGCGCCTGCAGATCCAATTCCAGTTAAAAGGCGTCCTAAGAGCACAATTGTCCAATTCTCAGAAAATGTAAAAAAACAAAAACCAGTGACACAGAGACAGAGAAAAAGCGGAATTGTTTTTAAAGGCCCAAAATGATCTAAAAAAATTCCAACTGGAATTTGCATGCTGGCATATCCAAAATAAAAAATAGAACCAAGCAAAGAAAATTCTGTGGCATTTATCATAAATCTTTCCATAAGATCTGGTGCCATCACGCCTAATGAAACGCGAAGAATAAACTGATAAATGACATAGCAAATAACAAGTCCCCAAATCCCAAAAGAAAGGCCTGAGAGATGGGCAGCTGAAGAAGAGGAGAGTTTATTCATAATTCAAAAACCTATTGAGTTGAAAGAGATGCCATGATTTCAAAAAAAATGAAAACATGAAAAAGATATAAACAAAAAAATAAGGCGCGCAGGCCAGATCTTTTAAGATCCCAAACTTTATCAAGAGAGCTTCCTTTAACGCAAGCTCAAAACGCATGATTTTTGCATAAAAAATGCATAAATATTAATTCAAGCTCTTAATTTCTTGACATCTTCAATAAGTTTTTTGACGGTTTCTGCAGAGGTATGAAGAAGAGCAGTTTCTGTTTCTGTAAGAGGAATTTCTATAATACGTTCCACACCATTTTTTCCAATAATAACGGGCACACCAACATAAATATCTTTAAGACCATACTCTCCTTGACACCAGGCAGCACAGGGGAGTATTTTTTTTGTATTATTTAAATATGCTTTAACGATATTTAAGACAGAAAGAGCAGGCGCATAAAAAGCAGATCCTGTTTTGAGAAGATTGACAATTTCTCCACCACCATTTCGTGTTCGTTCTATAATTTCATCAATTCGTTTTTGTGTAATCCAGCCCATTTTAATAAGATCCGGCAACGGAATCCCTCCGACACTGGTGAATCTTGAGAGAAGAACCATGGTATCGCCATGCCCTCCTAATACCAGCGTTGTAATGTCTTCAGATGATACATTTAGTTCTTGGGCAAGAAATGTACGCATTCGAGCACCATCTAATACGCCTGCCATACCGACCACCTTTTGAGGTGAAAATCCTGTAGCTTTCTGCATAACCCACACCATGGCATCTAAAGGATTTGTTACAACAATAACAAATGCATTGGGTGTATATGTTTTGAGCTTAAAGCCGATTTCTTCTATAATTTTAGCATTAATATTCAGAAGATCATCACGACTCATCCCTGGTTTGCGCGGAATTCCTGCTGTAACGATTACTAAATCAGCGTTTTTAATGTCTTCATAGGTATTGCTCCCTTTAATGACAGCGTTTGACCCGGTCAGACATAGGGATTCTTCAATATCTAGACTCTTTCCTTGAGGAATTCCCTCTGCGACATCAAGAAGAACAATTTCTCCCATATCTTGAAGGCCCATGAGCAAAGCCATTGTGCCCCCAATATTTCCGGCACCGATTAAAGCTATTTTTTTGTCTTTTATTTTTTCAAGCATGTTTTACTCCTTCAAAACATTTTTTTAAAAATGTGCGTCCAAGATCAAGCCCCCGTTCATCAATTGTATGGGATAAATTTTTTAAAAGATGAGATTGAAACGGAATGCCATGATCTTTTAAAAAGTGTTTGCTTTCCAGAAAAATACGAGGAGGAACAACAACATCTTCTTCCCCATGAATTAGACAAAGAGGAGGATAAGGAGGACCTACAAGCTGATGATGAGATCCATAAAATCCACCAGAATAAGCCAAGATACCCCCTATATCTTGGCGGCATTGGAGCCCAAAGGCAAGGGCCATCATAGCGCCTTGAGAAAATCCTGCGAGAACAATTTTTTGAGGGTCAATAGTGAAGGCTTTTAAAATTTCATCAACATAATGAGATAAGTAAGGAAGAGCTCTTTGAATTCCTTGATCAAGGTATGAGGGATGCTGAGAATCAAACCTAAACCATTGATATCCTTCTTCAAAGCTGGAGCCTGGCTCATAAATGAAGGGAGCATTGGGCGCAAGAAATGCTGTTTCTGGAAAATAAGGGCTCCAAAAGCGCCCAAGGTCCAAAAGATTTGCACCATTTGAGCCTAATCCATGAAGAAGAATGACGCAAGTTTTGGGATTTTGGCCCGTCTTGGTGCCTAAAAATGGTCCCTTTAAAGAAAAGAAAGCAGGTGAAGAAGAAGGTATCATTTTATGAAAACGGTGTTGCTTCTTCATCTTCGAGTGCAAAAATTGCATCGATTTCAAGGCAGGCATTCATAGGTAAGCTTGAGACACCCACAGCAAAGCGGGCATGCCTTCCTAAATTTCCAAAAACTTGAATTATGAGGTCTGATGCTCCATTAATGATTTGTGAGTGATCCGAAAATCCCTCAACAGCATTTACAAAACCTCCTAATCGTACGCACCGATTAATGCGTTCAAAAGATTCCTCGCAGGCAATTTTTACTTGAGCTAGAATATTTAAGGCACAAAGGCGGGCTGCTTTTTGAGCTTCTTCAAGAGATAGGTCTTTTCCTACTTTTCCTTCGTATTGGACCGTATTTCCAATCATTGGAAACTGGCCCGAAATATAGAGCATGCGATTTACAATAATAAAAGGAGCATATGTTGCTGTTGGAAGAGGAGGGGTGGGAAGTTCAATCCCTAAAGAACGCAACCGGTTTTCAAATTCTGTCGCCATGAAAAATCCTTTCAGAATAAGTCATTTTATATTTTCTTTGTTTTAAAGGGAATACAAAGAGATGTAAATGGGGTTTAAGAGATTTTGCACAAAACTAAAGATATTGTATAAACTATGTAATTATAGAATAATTTAATTTAAACGGAACGAGAAGGCCTAAAATACTGGAATAAAGCTTCTTTCCAAGGCAGCACTATAATATCCTCAATTCTACATGCATGAGTTTCTTGTGAAATACGATGACCTCAGTGGTTTTAGAGAGGAGATAAAAAATCGAAAAAACTCTAAATTTCATTTTATAGACCATGCTTCGAAAATGACTGCTATTTTGAAAGCAGGGTCTATTTTTACATAAAATGGCTTTTTTAGGTCACTTAGGAAGAAAAAATTTTACTTTTTTAAATAAGTTTTGGCGATGAAACTCTTTTTCTTCAAAAAGGAAATTCAAAAGAAATGAAAAAGAAGAAGGTCGGGATTGGAAAAAGAAGCAGATGCTTAACAGACTATAAAGAGCTATGAGATTCCATAAAAGAACTTCTTTTTTGAAAAAGAGAGCCGTGCTTTGGTGCAAATGTTTAACATTCGGTTGTGATAAGGAGGATTGAAGATTGAAATAAGGTAAGGTTTCAGCTTGTTCTTTTTGAATATTCATACGATTTCGTGTCTTTGAAAAATTGAGAGCATGGTTAAGTCTAGAGCTTAAAGGTTCTTTAGAGGAAAGAGGAAGAGCATTCTGAGAAAAAGGACCTTTATAATTTTGATTTCTTAGAACGTTAAAGGTAAGGACATTATATCCCAACTCTAAAATCTTTAATGTTATTTTCCCTAATAACGAAGATTGAAGGGCAATTTGTGAGAATGATATTTGAATGAATTCTTCTAAATTTAAGGTATGTTTTGAAAGAGAATCGCTCAGATAATGGGCAAAAGCTCTTTCTGAAAGCAAATCTAGAAGAGAAATATTCTTTGTAGAATCTGAAAGACACACTGATTTGGGAGAAGATGAGCTTTTATTGATATCATCGTCATCATTTACAGTATTATAAAAGGAGGAATCTTGATTGTCTGTTTCATTATCTTCAGAAAGTATAAAAAAAATGTCATCAGAATCAACCAATGGAAAGAAATTTTTGTATGAGAAATTTTTTGAGGACATTTCTGTAAAGAATTTTTTATATTTTGGGGTGAGCGTAATATATCCACTGAAAGGAGCCCAAATAGCTAACTCCATTTTCATGGCTTCAACGGTAAATAATAAAGTATTTTTTCTAACAAATTCGTTATCTTTAAAAAAGCCAAATTTTATAATAATGCCAGGCATACCAGGCGTAACTGAAATTTTACGATGAAGATTTGTCTCGACAGGCTCAGGTTCAGGCGTGCGCGGAGAATGAGGTCTTGCTTCTTTGTATGTATACCAAGCGTCGTCTCCAAAAGCATTTACAATGTCATAAGGCATTAAAAAAAGAAAAGAAAAAGCTAAAATAAAGAAGTGCGTTAAAATGGTCATTGTTCTCTCCTTTTTAAGGTCATTCTAAGAAGAGACATTATGATAAAAATGATAGTTAGTAAACCATATTTATAAATCATAGTTTACTGTTTGGGTGGCATTTTCAAAAAAAGAGAAAAGATAAAGATTTTGAGCCCATTTTTTGTCTTTATCTGGAACGAATTAAGAAGCTGTGATACGAAGAATGAGACTTAAAAATAAAATTTAAAGGATGGATGATGGAGTGGGTTCATACTCTAACGATTATTGTTTCCGGCTTTGGATATACAGCTGCTATCTGGTACATTGTTCGAGAAGATATTAAGTGGCATGATACTGAGATACAAGAAATGTGCCAAGAATTTAAAGATGCTCGATGTGAAGGGCAACAAGAACTCAAAAATGTTCGTCGTGAAGGTCAACAAGAGCTCAAAGATATTCGGCAGGAAATGAAAGAAAAATTTACAAAGGGCCATGCACTTTGGGCAACCTTACTTGAAAAAATCTGTACGATTGAAAAGCAAATTCTCAAACTTCAAATGAAGAAATAAGTTTAGGGATGGTTTTGACGACGGACAAAAGAAGCTTCCCCTGCAGCAAAGGTACGCAACGTCTTATCTTCTTCTGCAAGCAAAAGATGCCCCATTTCATTAATTCCTTTTGCAATTCCAGAAATTGTGCGCTCTCCTATTTTTAGAGTGATAGACTTATTATAAAGTGCATCAAAGAGGGGCCAGCTTTTTTGAAAAGCGTCAAATCCTTGTTCTTGAAAAACACGAAGATCCTCAAATAAGTTTTTTAAAAGAATTTGGCAGATTTCATTTCGATCAATAGAGGTCTTATGAAAATCACGTAAAGAAGCACATTCAAAGGGAAGAGCATCCTTCTCTATCATGTTTACATTGAGTCCAATTCCGATAACAGCTGTACTAAGTCCATAGGACTCAGCTTGCATCTCAATAAGGACGCCGCCCAATTTTTTTTGATTTACAACAATGTCATTTGGCCATTTGAGTTGAAACACTATGGTTTTTTTGAAAAGTTGATTCAATGTTTTGATAATTGAAAGGCTGATCATGAGGCTAAGTCCAGAAAGCTCACTGATGTCTTTTTGAAAATGGTAAAGGAGAGAAAGATAAATATTCTGTCCAAAGGGGGAATGCCAAGGCCGTCCGAATCGTCCTTTTCCATTTGTTTGTCTTTCTGCTAAGCAAACATAGGGAGAAGATGAAGTCATTGATTTTAAATATGTTTGTGTAGAGGGAAGACTTTCAAAAATCTCTAGCTTTATATTTTTTTGAGGCAATGCTTTTAATAAAGATTCTTTATTTAAAAGAATAAGAGGTTCTTGAAGTGCATACCCTTTATTTTTAATAGACTTAATTTTTACATGGTAACTTTGAAGTTTTTGAATATTTTTCCATACGGCGGCTCTTGAAATGCCAAGGTTTTCTCCAATGTGTGTTCCATCATGATAAGCACCATCGGCCAGAATTTCTAAGATACGAAAGAGGCTGGAATTTTGGTTTTTCATGGAAGAACTCTTTTTATATTTTTATAACAGATAGGGAAAGAAGAAATTTTCTTCTTTCCCAAAGAATTTTGAAGCAAAAAATCTTAAATCATATTGATCACTTCGCAGAGTATAATAGTAAACCCTAAGATTAAAAAAGAAATTTTTATAAATTTCGTTTTCATAAGAGGGTAATAAGAAGGAAGAGCTTCTGCTTTTTGAGAGGTAAGAAGCCAAAGGGGAAGTAAAATAATAATGCCAACATTTATCATTCCAGCAAAACTCAATGCTTTTATAAAAAGGGAAGGAACAAAAAGTGCAAATCCAAGAGAAGGAAAAATTGTTAAAGCAATGGAACTCCCTTTTGTTTTAAGAGCAGAAGAAGGGAAATGTTTAAGAAGCTTTTCTTGCCAAAACTCGAAAAGAGCAAGGCCCACTCCTATGGACGATTTTAAAATGGCAATCATTGACATTGCATTAGCAACGGTTTGAACAAGGGGCCAAGCGGTTGTTTCCGTAAGAGCTTGAACAAATTGACCAACATCTAGTTTCCCAAGCAAGAGAAGAGCATATTTTTGAGGTGCTGCATGATAGAGAATTGCGAGCGTGGTTATTGTCCAAAGAATATAAACAAAAGCTGGAATCAGACTTCCCCAAAAAACACATCGTTTCAAAAGAAGAGGGTCTTTGTCACAATAATTTGTAAGGATTGGAAGGATAACATGAAACCCAAAAGCTGTCGAAAGAATGGGTAAAGCCAATGTCCAAGCGTTTAGATCCAAGAAGGATGATGTCAACAAAGGCATATGTAAGAGGTTAATTTTTGTAAAAAAACCCACTATAAGAAGCCCAAAAGTTCCCAAAAGTGCACTCAATAAAATCTTATTAATTTGGAGGATCCAGGAAACAGATAGGCTAAAAATTCCACACAGGGTAAAAGCATAAATAAGGACAATATGTTGTAGAGAAAGGCTGCATCCTAAATGTGCTTCAAAAAAACCCTGAAAAATAGATGCTCCTCCATAAAGGTAAGCACAAAGAAGTGCATAAATTAAGAACATCAAACATAAAGATCCAAGGAGAGACGTAAAAGAGCCTCTGTAAAAATTTCCAAGTTCAGCAAGTGTTTGACCTTTTCCTCTTTTTAAATTCAGCTCAAGGCCTAAAAGCCCTGTGAGATACATAAAAATCCAGAGACCTAAAATAAGAACAATCGTTGGAAAAATTCCAATTTTACAAAGAGCCATGGGCAGAGCAATCATGCCAGCACCCACAGATGTTCCTGCAACCAAGCAAGAGCCTAAGATAAGTTTTTTCATTAAAAACCTCGAATTTTATTCTATACATAAAATAGACTTCTTTTGACTTAAATGGTCAAAGAAGAAGAAACATGAAGATTAAAGAGGAATAGGAAATATGTTGCGCTTTTAAAGCGCATAATAAAGATCAGAAAAGAAAAAAAAGCCTAAAAGAGTTTCCATAATTTTCTCATTATAAATGAGGGCTTTTAAAGCTGTCAATGGGGATTAGATATAAAACCCTTCAGATTTACGTAAGCTAATTTTTAAGAACCATCATTTTATAATTTGTCCATATAAAAAAATAAAAACACTTCCTCTTTATAGAGGAAGTGTTTTAAAGAAATTAACCTTGTGTTTTAAATTAGGGATGAACTCTTAAAAAATTATGATCTCTCAGGAAAAAAAGCGCCCAGTCTGCTGGAGCATCAGAATTGTAATGATCCCATATTTTTCTATGAATAACAGACGTGAGGCGCGTGCCTGCTATCTCTATTTCTTCTATCACATTTTGATAAGCAGTGATAATGTCATCCCCATATTGCGCTCTACCCATCTCATGAATTTCTAAATAAGGGGTATTTGCTAAGAGATCCTTTAATATCTTAACAGCTTGCATGTTAGCATTATCACCGGCTTCAACATAATCAGCAAATTGTTTCGCTTTAACACGTTCGATATTGCTTTCTAAAGTGGGAAGAGCGTCATTTAGATTAGGTAAGTTATACGCAAAACCTAAAGAAGTCAAAATACTTAAGGATGCAATAAACGCTCCTAGGGTAAATAATTTACTTAAACAGTTTAGTTTTTTAATAATATTCATAGTTATTTTCCTTCAAATTTAAATTTAAAATTAGATCTGCTGCGTAAGTCTTGAAAAGAGATAAGACATTGAAATTTTTGGAGA
>JAFEBT010000048.1 GCA_018242545.1 Pseudomonadota bacterium | reverse complement strand
TCTCCAAAAATTTCAATGTCTTATCTCTTTTCAAGACTTACGCAGCAGATCTAATAGTAAATAAAGGTGAAGGCGGATAATTATTTATCCCAAGCTCAAAAAATAAAAAACAAGAATCTTTTGTAGAAATATACAGCCTGAAATGCTATAAATTTAAATAATTTTTTGAAAGAAAGATAGGGTATGAGTACCAATTTTCGACATGCAGAAAAAATTATAGAGATTCAAGAACTTTCAAAAAGTTTTGGAGCGACTCCTATTCTTGTAGATATTACAATGTCAATCCCAAAAGGCTCAATTACAGGTATTATTGGCAAGAGCGGAGCTGGAAAAACAACACTTTTAAGATGTATGAATTTTCTTGAAAAACCTGATAAGGGGTCTTTTAAAATTGAAGGTAAAGAATGTTTTCAAGCAACAGGTGCAACTCTTAGAAGCCTTCGACAAAAGATGGGAATGGTGTTTCAGTCGATTAATCTTTTAAGAAATCGAACTGTAGAGGAAAATATAGCCTTGCCTCTTGAATTTATGAATATTTCTAAAGCAGAAATTACAAAGAAGGTGAATGCTGCGCTTACTCTTTTAGCTTTAAATGAAAAAAGAAATGTTTACCCTGCAAATTTAAGCGGCGGCCAAAAACAACGTGTTGCAATTGCCCGTGCTCTTATTGGGCAGGGAAACATTTTACTATGTGATGAGTTTACATCAGCGCTTGATCCAGAAACAACTCTTGAAACACTTGGTCTTTTGGGGGAACTTAATAAAACACTCGACGTTACCATTATCATTGTAACCCATGATATGATGGTAATTCGTGAAATTTGTGATTTTGTGTATGTGATAGATAAGGGAAAATGTATAGAAGCAGGACGTGTAGAAGATATTTTTTATGCGCCACAACAAATTGTCACAAAATCCCTTATTCGTACAAGTATTGAGAGAGATATTCCTAGTGTTCTTAAAGACAGAATGATCGAAGTTCCTCAAAAAGGGTGTGATGCACTTGTGCGGTTGATTTTTGCAAGCGATAGTTCTCAAAATCCTGTTATATCTGAAGTAGTGAGGGAATTTGGAATTTCTATTAACATTATCGCAGGGTCTTTAGACCATTTCCGGGAGTCAACTTTGGGAACTCTTCTTATAACATTTCCTTATCATAAGGCTAAATACCCTGAGGTTATTGCATTTCTTCAAAAACAGAGAGTCCAGCCTGAACTGCTTGGGTATTTGAAAGGAAAAACATGACAGAATTAGTAATAGGTGCTTTTTTTGAGACAATCTTTATGGTTTTTTGTTCTATTTTGATAGGCGGGATTTTTGGAATTCCCTTGGCGGTTCTTTTATTCAATAGCAGTCCCCAAGGCATGAATCCTTGCGCACCTTTATATCAACTGCTTTGTCTGCTTATCAATGCTGTCCGATCTATTCCTTATATTATTCTTATGGTTTTATTGATTCCTATGAGTCAAATTCTTGTGGGGTCATCTATTGGAATTTATGCTGCTATTGTTCCTTTAGGAATTTCAGCAATTTTATTGGTTGCAAAAGTTGTGGAAGATGCCTTAAAAACAGTATCATTTGGACTTATAGAAACAGGGTTGTCTATGGGAGCAACAGAGACACAAGTAATTTGGAAAATGCTTATTCCTGAAGCACTTCCAACGATTGTCTCAGGGATTACTTTCGTGATCATTAATCTTGTTGGATTTTCAGCAATGGCGGGTGCTGTAGGAGGGGGAGGACTTGGCGATGTGGCCATCCGATATGGGTACCAACGGTATAATTTGGAAATCTTAGGAATTATTGTTTTAATTTTAATTTGTTTGGTTCAAACTTTGCAATGGGGTGGAAATGCAATTTCTACTTATTTGCGTAAATAGAAAGAAATGTAAGATATGAAATATAGTATATATTTTCTCTTTTGGTGTATCAGCTTCTTTTTAGGGACAGAAAAAAGCATTCATGCCGACGCTTTAAAAGTAGGTGTAACTGCTGGGCCGCATGCTCTGATTTTAGAAGAAATTAAAAAACTCGCTCAGAAGGAGGGCCTTGAGATTAAAATTGTTGAATTCAATGATTTTATTCTTCCTAATGCGGCATTAGAAGCGGGCGATATCGATATAAATTCTTATCAACATCAGCCATTTTTAGAAGAACAAGTTAAAACGAGAGGGTATAAATTAGTGTCTCTTGCCAAAACTATTATTTTGCCTATGGGAATATATTCTCTAAAACATAAAGATTTGAAAGATATTCAAGAAGGTGCAAAAATTTCTATTCCGAATGACCCTACCAATGGAGGGCGAGCCCTTCTTTTACTTAAAAAAGCTCAGCTTATTGATTTAAAGCCTCTTGAAAATCCTTCTGTTTTAGATATTACATCTAATCCTAAAAACCTTAAAATTGTCGAACTTGAAGCGCCTCAAATTCCAAGAACTTTAGAAGATGTAGATTATGGAATTACCAACACAGATTGGATTACACTTGCAGGCATGGATCCCCAAACTGCTCTTTTAACAGAAGATAAAGATTCTCCTTATGCTAACCTTATTGTGGTGCGTACAAAAGATAAAGAGAGAGAAGAGATTAAAAAGTTTATTCAACTTTACCAAAGTCAATTTTTAAAAGACTTCATTGAAAAAACATTTAAGGGGTCTGTATTACCGGCATGGTAGAGAAAACTATTTCTCTTAGCCTCTTGCTTTAAGGTTTGAAAAAACTGAGTCTTTTTCTAAAATAAAAAAATAATGACAAACGAGGGGCGTATATCGTCTTGAAAAGAAAAATAAGTTTTTTCGATTTTTAAAATATTTTCCCATTGTTTTAAAGGGGATGACTCGATACACTCCAAAGGTTCAATTTTTAACATTTGAGGGTTTATGTCTCAATATACTTCTTCTTTTAATCCCCTGAAATTGGCTTTGATTTGTGGCGGGCCGTCTTTAGAGCGTGGTATTTCTTTAAATTCAGCGCGGTCTCTTTTGGATCATCTTTCTTCTCGATCCATTGAGATTTCTGTATTTTATGTAACCCAATCAAAGGAATGGTATACAATTTCTCCCTTTCATTTATATTCAAATACGCCAGCAGACTTTGATTTTAAACTTAAAGATATCGGACAAATTTTAGAAGGTGATGCTCTTATTAGTGCCCTTAAAAATATTGATATCGTTTTTCCAGCAATCCATGGAGCTTATGGAGAAGATGGAGAACTCCAAGCTTTTTTAGAAAAGCATCAAATTCCTTTTGTGGGACCTTCTTCTCAAATGTGTCAGATGATGTTTCATAAACATAACGCGGCCTTTTTCTTAAAGGAAAATGGGTTTAAATCATTGCCTTCATGTTTATTGAAAAAAAAGGATCCAGATAACATTAAAAAGATTCAGAATTTTTTTGAAGAGCATCGCTTGACGCGTGGTGTTGTAAAGCCCGTTGCAGGGGGATCCTCTATTGGGGTATCGTCGGTTTTAACACCTGAAGATGCTTTTAAACAGATGCTTTCTATCTTTGAGCATCCTTTAAATCAGGAAGCACTTTTAGAGTCTTTTTGTAAAGGAAAAGAGTTTACAATTGTTGTACTCCAAAATCCTCAAGGAGAAGCGGTCTCTCTCATTCCTAATGAAATTCAGATTTCATATGAAAATGGACAGATTTTCGATTATCGGCGCAAATATCTTCCCACCAGCAACACCAAATGGCTCTGCCCCCCTTCCTTTGGAGATGAGATCGTTAAAGATATTCAAAAAAAAGCTCAAGATCTTTTTACATTATTTGGTCTTCGGGACTTTGTACGAATGGATGGGTGGTTTTTAGAAAATGGAGACATTGTTTTTACTGATTTTAATCCAATTAGTGGCATGGAGCAAAATAGCTTTTTATTCTTACAAGCAGCTTACGTTGGCATGAAACATCAAGAAGTTTTAACTTATATTGTAAAAAATGCTTGTCAAAGATATGGTCTTGAAATACCCCTTTTAAAAGAAAAACAAAGTTTAAATCGGCATCCTGTTTGGGTTGTTTTTGGAGGAAATACAGCTGAACGTCAAGTATCAGTTATGAGTGGAACGAATGTTTGGCTTAAGCTTATGAAATCTGAATTTTATGATCCGCAGCCTTTTTTTCTGGATTTTAAAGGGCATATTTGGAAAATTCCTTATGTTTATTGTTTGCATCATACTGCGGAAGAAATCTATGAAAATTGTTTGACTTCCCATGCTATGACCGAAAGACTTGACCAGTTTGTGACACCCATTCGAAAACGTCTGGGTCTTAATATTGAAGGAGCCTCTTTCATGCAAGAGGTTCCTGAAAAGTTGACATTCTCTCGATTTATAGAAGACGCTTCTCATGAAAAAGCTTTTATCTTCCTAGGCTTGCATGGTGGCAGCGGAGAGGATGGAACCTATCAAGAGCTCTTAGAAGATGCAAAGCTCTTTTATAATGGCTCAGGTCCTGAAGCTTCTCAGCTTTGTATGGATAAATATATGACAGGTCTTTCTATTGAAAAAATGGGACATGATTTTATAAAGTCTCTTCCAAAGAAAATTATAAGTCTTCAAAATTTTGAGAACTTTACACGCACAGATTATGAAATTTTTTGGCAAAATTTATTGGATCAATGGTCAACATCCTCTTTAATCATTAAACCAAAAGATGATGGGTGCTCTGCTGGTGTTGTGCGGCTTGAGACAGCTGAAGAACTTGAAAAATACCTCATATTGGTTCGCAAAGGGGTGTCTGCCTTTCCTCAAGAAACTTTTTCTGGTCAAAAGACAATCATTGAATTAAATCCGGGAGCTGCTCAAAGTGAATATATTTTAGAGCCTTTTATTACGACAGATATTTTAACTTTAAAAGATAATCACGTTTTTCATACACCCGTGACTGGCTGGTTAGAAATTACAGCGGGGGTTTTAGAGCATAAAGGGATTTATCATGCTATGAACCCAAGTTTAACGGTTTCAGAAAGTCATGTGTTGAATGTTGAAGAGAAGTTCCAAGGGGGAACGGGCGTCAATATTACACCTCCTCCCGCATTTTTAATTTCCAATGTTTTTTTAGCTCAGATTAAAGAAAGAATTGAAAAAGTTGCACAAGCTCTTGGAATTAAAAATTATGCCCGAATAGACTGTTTTGCGAATCGTGAAACAGGTGAGCTTATTGTTATTGAAGCAAATTCCTTGCCTGCTTTAACGCCATCAACTGTTTTTTATCATCAAGGATTAGCTGAGACGCCTCCTTTAAGCCCACGTATGCTTTTAGAATACTTAATTCGTTCAAAGCAGGAAAATTGAAAGAAAATTTTTGACCAGAAGACGTGATTTTCTGATTCTTTAAAAGATGCAAAGATTTCTCAAGACCTTTTAAAAAAAAGAGAGTAAAATTGCTCGTTAGCAAAACAGTTGGAGAATATAAATGACAATAAAAACTTCCCTTAGATGGACTAAAAAACAAGAAAACACCTTAAATTTTGATGACTTTGAATGTGCTTTAAAAGGACATAAAAATAAGGTTGATGCTTTTATACTTCAGCGAAATCATCTTTTAAAGAAAGTTTTTCAGGGAAAGTTTTCTGATTCAGAAGCCGTCAATATGAATTTAAAAAAAGGAAAATGACGTTGGTATTTCTTTCTATTTAAGATGTTTCTTAAACCTACCAGATATTGAAAGAGAACAAGAAAAAAAGAGCAAATACTTTTTTAAAAGTATAAAGAGAGGGTGTTTTAGAGAAAAATTCATAAAAGTTGAATTTAAGATTTCAAAAAACTGAACTTGAATTTTTTTATTTGCCCTCTTCCCAACAGGGTTAAGGTGTGTTCCTTTTGGTTTTCTTTCCAATAAAAGGAACACACATTTTTAATCAAAATCTATTTCTGATTTCTTTGATAGTTATTCCTAGCTTTGCGCAGGTGCCTGGGAAGCAACACTCAAAATAAATGCCTGCAGTGCTTCTTCTGTACGAGAATCATACTCTCCTGAAGAGGAAGCTCCCATATAAAACTTTCCTAAATCACTAAATTTTCCAACTGCTTTGGAGAGCGGGGAAAGTTTTTTCAAGTCTATATTTTCAAGAAGGGCAGGAATGGGGGACTCTTCGAAAGATGGAACAGCAATCTGAATGCCAATATGCCCTTCGGGGGTATGTCTAATACTCGGAATTCTAAGAAGAGTGGTTGCTAAGCTATTAGCTTTCACATCTGGAACAACCACATCAGCTGGAAAAGAAACAACAAATGCTTGTAGTATTGGAAGAGCAAGGCTGATTTTGAAATCAAGCCTGTTCATCTGGTTCAAGACATCAACAATCCTAGGAGATTGAACGATTGTGCGAAGGGTAGAAAGTGGATTATGAACAATAGGATCATGCATTCCTCGGAAATTTAAGTGAAGGCTATTTTGTTGACCCATCGTGTTATTATAAAAATCGGCTCCTTCTGCATTAAATAAGGTCGGTGAGCCATAGGTCAAAATACGAATGTGCGGAGAAGAAACGCCATAGTCGCCCATAAAAGTTTTAAGATGCAGAGCCGCAAGTTGTCCTAAGCACCCGCCAACAAAATCTCCTTCAATTTGAATGCGTAGTGTCGATAGGTCATTAAGAGCGTCTGTGAGTGTTAAATCTTCAATGAACGCGCTTATGCTACTCTGTTGTCTTCCCTCTTCGTCTCGGATTTTGAAAAGATTTTTATAAAGATTAAAAATTCCATTATGAGCCCGCACTCTTACGTTGCCTTCAGGAGAAGGGATTGATTGGACTGTCTTTTCGAGTGCAAGAGCTTCTAACCATTGAGAGGGACAAATGCCACGCATAGACAGGCGGAAAACAGCATTTTCAGATTCTTGCCCGGGTAAGAATTCCATAATTCCTGCGACTTCCTCTGCACCTGTAAGAATAAATTGCTTGTGAGGAGTCGGAGCTTCCGCTTTCATTGTACGAAGACTTAAAAGCCGAGCCATGCTTGCAGGAATGTCAGCACGGGCTTTCTCCAGTTCTTCTAAAGGAGGCATACTGTATCCTGTAAAAGGGAGACATATAAAAAACATTAAGAATGCAAATAAATTTCTAAAAGTCATAAAAAAATCCTTTTCAAAAAGTATAAATCAACCTGTCTGATACAAATTTATTAAATTTACTTCTCAAATACAAACCAACATCTAAAATATATATATACCCGAAAAGGAGTCTTTTCAACCAAAAAACAAAAAAATCTAGTAAATACATATAAATAATAGAAAAAACCATAAGGAAATAATCTGAAAAGCTTCTTATGACTCTTTTTTATTTAAGGAAATATTTTTTTAAGATAAGGCTTGAGATAATGTCCTGTATGACTTTTTGGATTCTTAGCAACAGTTTCAGGGGTTCCAAAAGCAACAAGATACCCTCCGTCATTTCCGCCTTCTGGTCCCATATCTAATATCCAGTCAGCTGTTTTAATAACTTCAAGATTGTGCTCAATAACAAGGACGGTATTTCCTTGATTAACAAGGGCATTGAGAACATCCAAAAGCTTTCGAACATCTTCAAAATGTAAGCCAGTTGTTGGCTCATCAAGAATGTAAATGGTTTGTCCTGTTGATCTTCTTGAAAGCTCTTTTGAAAGTTTAATGCGTTGCGCTTCCCCTCCAGAAAGCGTGGTGGCAGATTGACCGAGATGAATATAGCCAAGCCCTACTTTTTTAAGAATCTCAAATTTATCTTTAAGACTTGGGTGAGCGCTAAAGAAATCAGCTGCTTCTTCAACCGTCATGGCAAGAATATCAGCAATAGACTTTCCTTTATAATGGATATCAAGCGTATCACGATTATACCGTTTGCCTTTACACTGATCACATGTAACATAAACATCCGGAAGAAAGTGCATTTCGATCTTAATCAGACCTTCACCTTCACAGGCTTCGCAGCGTCCTCCTTTGACATTAAAAGAAAATCGGCCAGCTTTATACCCGCGTGCTTTTGCTTCAGGAAGCTGTGCAAACCATTCACGAATAGGCGTAAAAGCACCTGTGTAAGTTGCAGGATTAGATCTTGGTGTTCTTCCAATGGGAGATTGATCAATGTCAATGACTTTATCAATAAATTCGAGACCTTCAATTTTTTCATAAGGCAGAGGGATATCTGTTGAAGATCCAAGAATACGTGCAAGAGATTTATAGAGTGTTTCAATAATTAAAGTAGATTTTCCAGAGCCTGAGACCCCGGTCAGACACGTAAGTGTCCCAAGAGGAATATCTATGCTTACATTTTTAAGGTTATTTCCGGAGGCTTTTTTAAGAGAAATCCATTGATCCTTTTTGGCTGTGCGACGTTCATTTGGAAGAGGAATAGATTTGTGTCCCTTAAGATATTGACCTGTTAAGCTCTTGGGATTATTAATGACTTCTTTAGGAGTGCCTGCAGCCATAATTTCTCCACCATGAACACCCGCACCAGGTCCCATATCAATAAGATAGTCGGCTTCTCTCATGGCATCTTCATCATGTTCAACAACAAGAACCGAATTTCCAAGATCTCTGAGGCGTTTTAAAGTTGTCAAAAGTTTTGCATTGTCACGCTGATGAAGGCCAATGGAAGGCTCATCTAAAACATAAAGAACACCGGTAAGTCCTGAGCCAATTTGGGAAGCAAGTCGAATACGTTGACCTTCTCCTCCCGATAATGTTCCGGATGTTCTCGAAAGAGAGAGGTATCCAAGTCCCACACTTACTAAGAACCCTAATCGATCATATATTTCTTTTAAAATACGTGCGCCAATGGCTTGTTTTTGCCCCGAAAGCTCTTGAGATAAATCTGTTATCCATGCAAGCGTTTCTTGGATAGAGAAAGCCGTTATTTGTCCAATATGAAGTCCTTTTAGTTTTACGCAAAGAGCTTCTGGCTTGAGGCGATATCCTTGACATGCTTCACAAGGATGGGTGGATTGATAGCGTGCGATGTCTTCTCGAATACTGCTGCTTTCAGTTTCAATAAATCGACGGGTTAAATTTGGGATAACGCCTTCAAAAGGCTTTGAGAGGGAATATTTTTTAAAATTTTCACGATAATGGAAAGAAATTTTTTCTTTTCCACTCCCATAAAGAAGGATATTTTGAACATGTTCTGGAAGAAAGGCAAAAGCAGTTGTCATTTTAAATTTATAATGGCGTGCAAGACTTTCTAAAGTTTGAACATAATAATCACTAAAAGCATGTGACCAAGGTGCAATAGCACCTTCCATGAGGGAGAGCCCTCGATTGGGAACAACAAGATGAGGGTCCATATCAAGTTTAACACCCAGGCCGTCACAGGCCGAGCAAGCTCCATAAGGATTGTTGAAAGAAAAAAGGCGCGGTTCAATTTCTTCCAGTGTAAACCCCGATACGGGGCAAGAAAATTGAGATGAGAAAAGTTGGGTTGCTCCGGTGTCTGCATTTTCAACAATGAGAAGCCCGTCTGAAAGTTCTAGGATTGTTTCAATCGTATCTGCAAGACGACGCTCAATGCCTTCTGTCACAATAACTCGATCGACGACAATTGAAATATCATGTTTTTGATTTTTAGAAAGATTTGGGACATTTTCAATTTCATAAAGAGTGCCATCAATTTTAACGCGACCAAATCCTTTTTTTCTAAAATCTGTTAATTCTTTTTTATATTCTCCTTTTCGACCGCGAATAACAGGAGCAAGAAGTAAAATTTTTTGATCTTTATATCCTTTAATAATCAAATCAATCATTTGATCAATTGTTTGGCTTTCAATCGGAAGATTCGTTGCAGGCGAATAGGGGACACCGATACGCGCAAAAAGAAGCCTTAAATAATCATATATTTCTGTAACAGTTCCAACAGTCGAACGCGGATTGTTTGACGTTGTTTTTTGTTCAATGGATATTGCAGGAGAAAGGCCTTCGATGGCATCTACATCTGGTTTTTGCATCAATTCTAAAAACTGCCTTGCATAAGCAGAGAGGCTTTCTACATAGCGGCGTTGTCCCTCAGCATAAAGTGTGTCAAAAGCGAGGGAAGATTTCCCTGATCCGCTGAGCCCAGTAATTACAACGAGTTCATTTTTTGGAATATCAATACTAATATTCTTAAGATTGTGCTCACGCGCTCCTTGAATACGAAGAAAAGATTTTTTAGTCATGACACACCTCTATTTTTGGGGAAGTAAAGTATAAAGCGCTTTTGATGAAAAAGCTATCTTAATTTAAAAGAGTTGGATTCAAAAAATAAGCTCTTCCAGACGTCATTGATATAAAGAGTAAGAAAAAATTATAAAGTCAAAATATTGAGAAGTATGGGTAAAGGAATTTTAATTTTTTTCTTGCCATATGCAAATCATCTCTTTAATTATCTTTTTTTATAGCTTGAGTCATTCTGAATGTTTCATATAAGGTCATATAATGTTTAAAGAATTTAGTGCTTATCTTCTTTTGGGATGTTTAATCTTTTCTCATGCATATGGATTAGAAGATTACTTATTAGATAATAATCCTGATTTCGATGGAGCACAATTATATTGTAGAGCAAAAGTGCGTGAATTTACTCAAGAAAACCCAGAAGCTGCGGATATATATAAGGAACTAAGTCGTTGTTTTTCAAGCTCTCAAACAAGTACATTAAATTTTTATAAACCTTTGTTACTCAAGCTTAGGGATTTGGGACTAGAACAGAAAAAGGAGATTTTGCCCGTTTCTTCTCAGCAAGATGCGACAAGAGCTTCCAAGTGTTCCTATGCTTCAATAACATCAAGTGACGAAGCTCAAAAATTAGGAGAATTTATAGAAGCCTTTGGGGTGGCACTTGAGGCTGCAAAAGAGGATCCTGCGTCGATAAATAGGTTTTTTTCAGCCTTCGTGCTTACAGAAGAACAGCATTCTTCCACGGAAGAACCCGCGTATGCGCCTTCCGCGGTTTCTTGTTATAAATTATCAGATTTGACACCTGACAATTATATTCAAGCTGGCCGGGAGATAGCTCGAGATCTCGCCGTTAGAGGAATAGAAATCAATCTTTTACATGAAAAAGTTATCACTCCTCTATGCATG
Source organism: Pseudomonadota bacterium (assembly GCA_018242545.1). NCBI lineage: Bacteria > Pseudomonadati > Pseudomonadota > Pseudomonadota bacterium. The sequence goes on along the minus strand of JAFEBT010000048.1, from coordinate 4,099 downwards.
AAGTTTAGAGAGTTTGGACGAGAATATGATATACATCTGGTTGACCCTTATATAACATATCTTCCTAAGCTCATTTGCATATCAGAGAATTTGGGGCTTATAGATGCTTTTCTTTCGGTTGAGCAGGTCATCGCTGAAATTAAGAGCTATTTTGGAAATGTTCCTTTCTTTAATCTTGCAAGAAAAAATGGTTCTAAGGAGAAACTCTCAACACAAGATTTTTTAACAGAAGTGACTTTCTTCTTTAAGGGGTTTTATCCAAATGAAGTATTTCTAAAATTGGCATCAGGAGCCTGGAGTCTTGCAATTGAAATTGATAAATTAGAGAATCCATCAACGAAGGTTAAAAAAACCAAAGGGCTTTCAGAGGTTGCACTTGCTGTTCTTAGAACCCACGTAAGTAGGAAAGACTCATGTGTTGCGGAAACTTTACCGGAGCGTGTCAATCGCTTGTTTGTTGCTTTTATAGAGACACTTCATTATAAGCTCAGTATGCCAAAATAAGTTTTCTTTGAAAAAAAATCTAGAAAACAAACTATTTTTAGAGCAATTCTCAGAAAAGGGTTTATTTTGTTGAATCTACATATCTGTGATTGTTTTTTTAAATTTTTAGATTTTATAAAGAAAATAATGAGTTGTTGAATTTTTTAGAGGGTGAGAGAAATATAAAGATGGATGTTGATGTTGTAAGTTATCTTTCAAAGGGTGCAGAGCAAGATTTTGTAAAATCTTTAAAAAACACAGGTTTCGTTGTGCTTAAAGATCATCCAATTTCAAGAGATTTGATTGATAAGACATATGAAACTTGGAAAGATTTTTTTGCACTTCCTCTGGATGAAAAGAATTCCTATTTATTTGATGCGCGCGAAACAGGAGCACAAACAGGTTATTTTCCCTTTAAAGCTGAAAACGCCAAAGGATATTCTGTTCAAGATTTAAAGGAATTTTTTCATTTTGCGCCGCATAAGAAAGCACCTGAGATGCAAGCTCAAATGACGAAAGCGTATTTTCAAGAAGTCACTCAGCTTGCGCATGAACTTTTAAAATGGGCAGAAAATGGATTGCCTGAGAAAATTTCTAAAAATTTATCAATGCCTTTAAAGCAGATGGCTGAGGAAAGTACCTTAACACTTTTAAGGATTCTTCATTATCCTCCTCTTCAAGGAGATGAGGAGGAAGGTTCTGTTCGTGCAGCGCCCCATGAAGATATTAATTTAATGACAGTTCTTCCTTTTGCAACAGCGCCTGGTCTTGAAATCAAGGACTCTAAAGGAAATTGGCATCCAGTTCCAGGGGATCCAGGCATGATTGTTATTAATGTAGGGGATATGCTTGCCCATACGACACAAAACTATTATACTTCGACAACACATCGTGTTGTTAACCCGGAAGTTCAAAAAAATGAGGCGCGCTATTCTCTTCCTCTTTTTTTTCAGCCCAATAAGGATGTTCGCCTTTCTCCAATCCATACAGCTGGAAGTTATTTTGAGGAGAGATTTAGGGAGCAGGGACTTGTAAAAGATAAGAATTAAAGATAACGCATAGAAAAAGGATTTTAAGGATGCCTAAATTGATTTTTAAATACGCTGATGGGAGTGAAAAATATGTGGAAGCTCCCTTGGGTCTTTCAGTTTTAGAGATTGCACATGCGAATGATATTCCTTTGGAAGGTGCTTGTGAAGGTTCGCTTGCTTGTTCAACCTGTCATGTGGTGGTTGATCCTGATTGGTATAAAAAGCTTCCAGAAGCCTCTGAAGATGAAGAAGACATGCTGGATCTTGCTTTTGGTTTAACGCCAACATCGCGTCTTGGATGTCAGCTTATTATAACGGATGAACTTGATGGTTTAACTGTAACAGTTCCAGCAGCTAGTCGAAATATGATGATTTAGGAATGAAAACAATAAGTTGGACCGATGTTTATGAGATTGCCATTGCTTTGGAAGAAATTCATCCTGAGGTGAATATTTTAGAGATTCGGTTTACAGATCTTTGGCAATGGGTTCAAGAAATACCGGGCTTTGAGGATAACCCGAATCGCTGTAATGAAAAAATCTTAGAAGCTATTCAAATGGCTTGGCTTAATGAGCGTGATTAAACGTGAATTCATTTTTTTATTATGGATTGCCTTCTTTTTTTGAAAAAGTTTTTTCGGAGGCTTCTTTTCCTGTTTCTTCAGATATTTTTGAGAAAATTTCTTTAAGATATCAAAGTGAGGCATCTCGAGAAGGAGCCTCTCTTTCTTTTAAAAAGGAAGAAGCTTTTGTTTATGCCCTTGGGCGAATGCCAGCAACAATAGCGGCCATAAAAGATGTATTAAGACGGCTTCGACAACAAAACTCAAAATTTTCTCCCAATTCTTTTTTAGATATCGGATCAGGTCCAGGAAGCTTTTTATGGGCTTTTTTAGAGTATTTTCCAAAATTTGAACGGGGGGTCCTTTGGGAAGGAAACGCGTCCTTTTTGGATTTTTTGAAACTTTTTTTAAAAGAAGGAGAAACTTCTTTTAAATCTCTTCAAAATGTTGAGGTTCTTGAGAAAAATATCATCAATCTTTCTTTAACAGAAAATGAAGAATACTTTGATCTTGTAAATCTTTCGTATGTTCTTTCGGAAATTTCTGAAAAAGAGCAGCCAAACCTTTTGGAAAAGGCTTGGAAAAAGACACGTGATGTTTTGATGATAATAGAACCAGGAACGCCAAATGGTTTTTTAAATATTCTACGAGCGCGCCATTTTTTTAAAGAACAAGGTGGATTTTTTTGTGCTCCTTGTCCTCATCAAAATAGATGCCCGTTGGAGAATACCAAAGATTGGTGTCATTTTAGTGTTCGGCTTAAGCGCTCGCATCTTCATAAACGTTTAAAATCAGCTTCTCTTTCTTATGAAGATGAAAAATATGCCTATCTTATTGTTCAAAAAAAGCCAGTTGAAAGAAATTCTTTAGAAAGCCGTATTTTAAAGAACCCCCTCAAAAGGACAGGACATATCATTTTTGATGGATGTTCACAAAAAGGGGAAGAGCGAATTACAATTTCAAAAAAAACACCTCGACTTTATAAAGAAGCTAAAGCAAAAGAATGGGGAGATCTTTGGGAAAATGAAGAAGAATAATCTTTCTTTTTTTTTCTTAAAAATTTGCTGTTGCAAGAGGAGAAATTTTATTGCGGAAAAAGATTGTTTCGAGTACAGTGCAGACGTTCCAAGGAGAGGTGGCCGAGTGGTTGAAGGCGCACGATTGGAAATCGTGTATACGTTAGTAGCGTATCGTGGGTTCGAATCCCATCCTCTCCTCCAGATTTTTTATAGAGAACTTTTCTCACGTTTTTTTGCGATAGCTTCAGATGACCTCAAAACCCCAGTATTTGCGTGCTTTCCAGGGTTTTGGTTTGCCTTTAGACCTGTACCTTACTTTCTCCAATTTTGCTATTTTACCCCACTCTTATGGACGTATACCGGTTTCATCTATTTGATCAGATTTAATGATTTTTATTTGCATTATAGTACACACTATGGGTTGCAATATTGACAGCTTCCTGGATCTGCTTCTTTTTTACCGTCTGTACGCTCTCTATTTTCTTCATAAGCACACTTAACGCAACCAAAAATTTCTGATTTTACTAATTCTGTTTCTGAACCACAGCATCCACAGATCAGGCCTTTTTCATATTTGATTTTACCCCAACCAGGATTATTACAACATGGACACTTTGTTTTTAGTCTATCCGAAAGCTTAGTGGCAATTTCGCCTATTACACGCATACGGGAAGGATTAAATGATAACGTCCCGTCAAGTGGTGTAAAATTAGATTGAGTCATTGTCAGACTCGGATTCAGTCATAAGAGGCTGCATAGAAGCAAGACCCATATAACTTTGTTGAACCAACCAATCTTCATCGATCTGGTGGAGAACTTCTCCGATTAAACGCAGAACTGAAGCATCGTTAGGAAAGATTCCAATAACATTCGTCCTGCGCCTAATTTCTCTGTTGAGTCTTTCCAAAGGATTATTGGAATAAATTTTCCGATGATGAACTTTTGGAAAGTGCCTATAAGCTAAAACATCTTCCTCCGCTTCAACCATCTTATCATAAACTTTA
>JAFEBT010000047.1 GCA_018242545.1 Pseudomonadota bacterium | reverse complement strand
TTACAAGAGATATAAGGCATTTATCATCTATTCTTCCTAGATCTATTTTAGATCGTTTTTTAAAAGGAAAAAGACTCTTACAAATTTTTTATCGTGCTGATGACGAAAATATTGTTCTTTTGAGGCAATATTTAAGAGAGTTTACGGCACATCCTACTCTGATACTCACTCCTGCAGACAGATTACACAGAAAAACATTAATAGCTGATGATAAATATGTTGAAGGCTCATTTAATTGGCTTTCCTCCGCAAGAACACTTAAAGATGATTATTTTCTTATGGAAACCTCTTTTATTTTTACAGGACCGGCAGCCCACAGGTTTATAGAAGAATTTTATCGTTCTATGCGTTTTTAGTTCTTTAGAAAAGTATCTTGTTTTCTAAATGCAGAAATAAAAATTTTAAATTGTGAGAAATTTTGAATGGATTCTTTAACTAAGATAAAAACATACTCTTATATGTCCCTATCGACATACTGTTTCGCGTGCTTGGGGTCTGCTCAAATCCGCACACGTTCATATATCAGTTGTGAAGATCTACAAGACGCTTGACCGGTATACTTATAAATAGGCCAGATACCATTCGACAGAAGCCTCATACAAGTAATGAAAACTGATTATACTACCATGTATATCTATCATGTTAGCGACATATAATAATATCCTCTTTACAATTAAATTTTAAGTTTCCATAATGATTCCTTCCTTAATAAAATTAAGATTTTTAATTATTGTAGGTACATTCTTAATGTTATAAAAAACAAGTTAAATATCTACCATTTTAAATATAGTGTGCGTTGTTATCCGATTTATAGAGATTTTTAATGAAAGGAATTTTAGAATTAATATTTTGTTTAAAAATTACTGTTTATACCATTTTCAAAATAAAGGAGTAATACACTCAAATGATATATATACGTTTTTCACTAATATTGCTTCTATGGGTTTATATATTTAGTGTAACATATTCTGTTGTTGCTATGGAAAAAGAAATACCACATGAAGATACAGTACTAAAACACACTATTAAACAAATCTCTTTAGACGTAAAAAAAGGACATAAAGATGCTTTAGAGCTATTACAAAGAAACGAAAAAGAACAAGGAACAGCTAGTGGTTTATCGGCTGCATATTTAAGTTTACTTTATTGGGTTGGTGATAGTCCAATAATAACAAAAGACCCAGACATCGCATTAAACTATGCCTCTAAAGGTTTTAAGTATCTTAAGCAATTTGCAGAAGAAGATGATAGAGACTCTCAAACTATTCTCGGTAGTTTACACTCTTCTTATATGACTTGTTTTGATGACTACATTGCTCTTACATTTTACAGGAAGGCCTCTGCTTCAGGAAGCCCAGAAGCTCAATTTCGCCTTGGCGTAATGTGTAATAACGGCCGGGGAATGGGCCGAAGTATAAGTGAAGCTGAATTTTGGTTTCAAAAATCCGCTGCTCAAGGAGATTATAATGCAATATGCGCTTTAAAATTTAAACATGAAGGAATGAACAAAAAAACTGTTCAATGCCTTTTAGAAAGTCCAATTTATGTGCTAGATTTGGGAGGAAATTATATTAGAGATAAAGGCGTAGAGACCTTATCTGAAGTTCTTCCACAAACTGCTGTAACTTCACTTATATTATGGAATAATAGAATAACAGATAAAGGATTAGAGCCTCTTTCAAGAATTCTTTGTTCAACTCAACTTCATACTCTTGTTCTATGGAATAATGGAATTGGAGATATGGGTATAAGTTTTTTGGTAAAAGGTCTTAATAATACCAAATTACATACATTGGATCTTGGAAAGAATCACATTAGCGACAATGGAGCAACAGAATTAGCAACAGTTTTACCTACAACCTCTCTAAAAATTATTCATTTAGGTGAAAATCAAATAGGAGATGTTGGAGCAATAAATTTAGCAAAGGTTCTTTCTAAGTCAAAAGTAGAATCTTTTGACCTAGGAAAAAATCGTGTAGGCTTCCAAGGTGCAGTAGCTTTAATAGAAGCTCTTCCTAACACAAGGATAAGCAATTTAGATTTAGGTGAAAACAAAATTGGTACTCAGGGAGTAAAATCACTTTGCAGAGTTCTTGCACCTTCGAGCCTTACCGTTCTTGATCTAAAAGGAAACAACATTGGAGATGAAGAATTAGTTGCTCTTTCAGCTGCACTCCCTGGCACACAAATCCATTCATTTGGTCTCAAAGGAAACGGTATAGGAGATCGAGGGATCACAACACTAGCAACATTTCTTCCCCATACTAATATCACATTTTTACATTTAAGAAGTAACCAGATAGGAAATGAAGGCATGATTTCTCTAGCTGGAATATTAGATCAAACAAAGATACATACCATTAACTTAGGTGGCAATGCTATTAAGGAATCTGGGCTGGAAGCCCTATCACGAACGCTTCCAAAGACACAGATACATTCTCTTCACTTAGGTGGAAATCCAATAGGTCCTCTCGGTGTAAAAGCATTATCATCTTCACTTTCCAAATCAAGAGTACGAGCTTTAGATCTCAGTGGTACGATGTTAACAGATGAAGGAATATACTTTCTTTCTGAAGGATTGATAGGATCGCAAATAGAAACTCTTGATTTAAGTGGAAATCAAATTTCAGAAAAAAATATAGAAGCATTTGCAAGGTGTCTTCCAAGTACTCCAATTTGTGCCCTTTACTTACGAGGAAATATTATTAAGGCCTTAGGAGCATACTATCTCGCAAGAACACTTTCCCAAACACGTATACATATTTTAGACTTAGGAGATAATGGTTTAGAGGATGAAGGAATAAGATACTTATCTCAAAGCCTCCCTGGAAGCTTAGTTCAAATGCTTTACTTAGGGGGAAACCATATTACAGATGAAGGGATAGATAGTCTTTCAAAGGTACTTGAGAGTTCTTTAATTGTTAAACTTAATCTTGAGCATAATTTTATCACAAGTAAAGGAGCAAATATTTTAAAAAGGCTTCTTCCAAAAACTAAAATTTATACACTTAATCTTGAGGACAACAAAGAAACTGCATCTAAGTCAGGTATTATAGAAAAGGCAGCACGTGACTTTTCTATCGTTTTATCTGAAAGTATCAATGAAGAAAATATATTAGAACAAGTCCAACAAGCAATGGGAGAATACTCTTCTGTTATCGAACAAGTTCAAATAATTAATGAGTCTTCCTATGAAAAATTACTTCCTCATGTGGTTGAACGTTTAAGGATAACGCCAGGAAGAAAAAGTGTTTTATTTAGAGTTATTTTCAGTTCATCAAGCAAAAAATTTAATAAAGCAGAATTGGAAGCTTTTGTAGATTTAATTAATAAAAAATTTCAATAAAGAGGATGCTAAAAATTAAATTCTTCAAAATTGTATAAACTCTTAATTGGTTGACTTTGTAAGCAATATTTCTGATCAATAAGAAAAGAACATACAAAATTTTCTTAGAGTTAATTTACATGATATTTTTAAAATCTTTATGATCTTTATTTTTTTAATTTTTTTTAAGTGAATATTAATATAGAATATTGAATTAAGGAAGAAAATTCCACAATTTTGTAAAGGCAAGACTCTAAAAAATAAGTGTTAGTATGATGCCCCTAAATAAGACAATCTTGGAAATCTATGTATACCCAGTTATTTCCTTTATTTTTCTCTTTTTTAAGTTTAATACTTTTTAGTATTTCGTGTGAAGCAATGCCAAAGTGGCCAATTAAAGAAATGGATTTACTTGCCTCTCTATCAAGAAAAGCGCTCTCCCATAGAAAAGAAAAACTAGCTCACTTTCTTAATATAAGAGACCTTAGTGATCCAAGTCATGGACCACATGCTGTTAATTTGGTTGTTGATAAGATAAAAGAAACATTCTCATCAAAATTAGATAACCCTTCTATACTTTTTTGCAGAGGCGGGCCTATCTCAGACGTTACAGAAGAGTTTGATGCACTTTATATTCCTTCCACCGATAAACAGAGATCAAGCAGATATACTCGTTATATTTCTGAAAAACAAATATTACGAAGCCATACAACAGCATTAATCCCTAGATTTCTTAAGAAAATAAGGTCAGAAAATATTAATGATGTTTATGCTTTTTGTCCTGGTATGTGCTATCGACGTACAGTTATCAATAAAATGTATACGAGCGAACCTCACAAGCTTGATATCTGGCGAATTAAAAGAGGAAACTTATTGGAAGAAAGGCACTTAGAAGACTTAATCGAAATAGTACTAGAAGGCATAGGAATAGGCTTAGAATATCGGACCCAAAGAACATCTCATCCATATACATTGAAAGGGTTAAAAATTGATCTAAAACTCGGAGCCGACCAATGGATAAGGTTAATGGAGTGTGGTCAAGCACTTCCACAGTTATTAGAAGATAGCGGTCTTGATTCTAAAAAATATACAGGCCTTGCTTTAGGATTGGGGCTAGACCGCTTAGTTATGGCTGTTAAACATTTAGATGATATACGACTTTTAAGATCGGATATTCCTTCTATTAAAAGCCAAATGACAACGCTTGCCCCGTATGAACCCACCATAGATAGATATAAAACTTTTACCCGTAATTTTACTTTTACATCCTTATTTGATATAGAAGAAGAAGATTTATGCGAACTTATTCGAGAGATTTTAGGAGAGGATAGCCGTTTTGTGGAAAAACTTCAATTACTCTCTCCTGATAACAGATTTCCAATTATGAATTTACCTTTAAGTACCAAACATTATACTAAAGTTAACCGTTATTCTTTCAACCTCATATTTGGATCAAATGAAGAAAAAATAACTAGTAATCAAGTTGATTTTCTTTCTGCACAAATTACTACTGCATTACACAATATCCAAAAAATCCCTCTTATAAATTAATAATGAAACCTAATCCAACCAGAGAGTTGCTAAAAAATTTTCTACAACTCTTTTTACTTAAACTACTTGACAAATATTTAAAAAGCTCTCTACCATCTTAAAATAATCTTTAAGTCTAAATATATTATAATATTTAGCTCCGTCCTTTATGCCTTTAAATATTTTCCTATGAATTGAAATATGAAAAAGCTTAGCACGTTTATCTTAAAATTGTTAAAAGAAAAAATTTTGCTTTTATTACATGTTTTTATACTGATAGCACTCCAGGATATAGTATTTGCTATGTCTTCCGAAGACTTTGAATTTTTGAGAGAAAATGATTCCGCTTTTTTTACTCAAACACATAAGCCCCAAGTTTTTGAATTGCAGAATCAGAAGGCATACATATCATGTGAAACACTTGAGAAAGCTGAAAGAAATTATCTTGTTCCTTCAATTTATGGGTACGACTCAATTGATGGTTATCAGGAAGATATGGTTGAAATTTATCGAACCGGGACAAGAGCTTCAGGAATTTTTATAGACCTATACAGTTCGGCATTATTGAGTCAATGTGTTTATGAGGTCCAGAACCCTCTTCAAAGGCAAAATTCAACAGCAGTCTTATCTAAAGATTATAGTTTTTGTGATAGAATTTTGAGAAAGTTAAAATGCCTTTCTTCAGTGTATCCAGCAAAAATTAAACTTTATGATATTAATCTAGTTAGAAGATTTAAAGAAAAGAGAGATTATAAGGAAAATATTTGTTTTGATATGATGGATAGTAATGTAAGCCTTTTACATCCTCTTAAATTTCTCTCAAGTGATATACCTCCACAACAACCAAGGCCTCCAGCTACAAGGCTTAGAGATACAGAAATACATAAAGATATTAATGTAAAAAAATGGTTATGGAGCTCACCATTAAAACGGAAACAAATTAAATTATTTATGAAATTGAATACACAATATGGAGACGAGTTAAGAAACTATGAATTTCATATACCGGAATTAGAAGAGATGTTTGACACTATAGGTTACTTTTTTGAAAGATCCTTTGTTTTTAAAGAAAAGACAGAAAATAAAAATAAAATAGAAGGCTTACTTAAAGAATTGAAAGATCTTCATAAACAAAAAAAATTAAGTTTTCCTCGATATAAGATATTCTTATTAGGGACACAAATATTACTTAGCTCCCAGGAAAGAGACCCTGCAAGTGAATTTTTAAGCGACTGCAAAACTAGACCTCATAAATTTTGGTGGTATCCTGATCATTTGGTACTTATTTTAGGTTCAAATATTGACCCAACGAGTATATTAAGTCTGGAATTAGGAATAAAAAAACTTGAGAAGAAGATCACAAAAAGAAAAGGGGATAAAATAAGAGTATATAATAACGTCCTTAAGCAGCATATAGAAGATGGTCGAAGCATCCCTATATTAGGAACAAATCCAGCATTCGGTTTTACAGACGCAATTTATGCTATTTTAAATGGGTTACGACCTTATGGCGTTTCTTTCAATAGAGCACAATTACATAACACATTTTATACAGAATTAGTAGATGCTCTTATACATGATTTAATCCATAATAATTATGTAATGGATGTTCAAGAATCATATGAAACTATAATAACCGAAGAAGGTACGACTTTTATGGACCTCCTTAGATTCTTATACAATTCTAGTTTTGATGAAGATGTGGGAACTTATCAAAGGACTCATTATGGTCTTTTTTTACTGCTTCATGATCCAGATCCAGTTCAATTTAATAGGTTATATAGAGAACTTTCTTTTCAGCTTCTTGACACAGAAACTCATCTTGAAAGACCAGACGTAAAAAGCTCAGAATCATCAGAAGCTGAAGCTTTAACCCCTAGATTTAGAGATCACAAAAAACTCTCTAAAGGCTATGGAAACTATAATCAATTCATATTAGCGGTTAAAAATTTAATTGCTCTAACTTTGAGAAAATATGATCTTACAGATAAAAGTAAAGAAGCGTACCATCCAAATGAAATGAGAGTAGCTCTTGTGGATTCTTTTAGATATCTCAAAGAAATTGGCTTAGATGTTACAGAAGAACAAATTAATCTTTTTGACCCTCACTATGATCTTTCAATGGAAGAAGCTACATATTTAAAAACACAACTACAAGAAAAGTTAAATTTTCTTTTTGTCGATTTTTTATTTAGTAATCCAGTTTTTAAAAAGGGTTACTTTCTTATTCCAATTAGCTCTTCATAATATATCTTTATTCAAAAATATCAGATACTTAAGAAGTACTTAATATTCTTAATTCTTTTTCCGCATACTTTTTATTAAAAATAGAAATAAGAGTTTCATGAATAGATTCAAGAGTTGTTAAAATATATAAAATTTCTTCTTCCAGTTGCTTGTTATCGCTTTTGCATTCAGAAAACATCAGCTTGTATTCTTTTAAGCGCTGAAGAAAGTTTACATTTTCCTTAGGAAATATTTTTTGAAACATATTTTCATTTATTTCTTCTTCAATTATTCCTTCTATAACAAACAAACTATTTCTTATTGTATGTTTCGTACGTTTTACTGCATGGCATAGGTATTCGTGCAAATCTTTATTTGAGTTTAAATCTAGTATTAACCATTTATTTTTTAAATCATGAATTAAATAAGAAATATTTGCTAAACAATCTAATTGCTGTTCTTGTAAACTTACGGTCTCTTTAAAAGGTGCTTTATTTTGAAGGAGTGAAACTGAATTTTGTAAAATTTTATTATAATAAATAGGTTTAATCCCGTGATGATGAAAAGGACTTGAAAAGTCTTCATAAGTAACAAGCGTAAGACTAAGTTTATATGGAAAAATTGTTTTTATCTCATTATAGAGCCAACGGTGTTGTAGTAAAATACTCTTATTAATTTGAAAAACAATAAGGCTTAAGTCTAAATCGCTCCAATTTTCTATATAAATATGATCTTCATGGACCACTCCACCGCGTAAAAGTAAATCATATACGCCCTTTATAGTTTTTCCTTTTTCAGTAAAACATTCAATAGCTTGTTCAAAAATTTTTTTAAAATTTGTTTGGCTCATTTTTTATTACTTTTTCTTTATAGGAATCAAATAAATCTACAATTTTAGAAGATACCTTTATTGTTTTTTCTTTATGTAGCTGCTGCATGTAGGCTTTTTCTCTAGGAACGCAAAATTCAGCATTTTGAGAGCGAATAAAGCCCATAAATTCTTTTAATTCATACTGAAACTTTTCTAAATTTGTAAACTGCTTAACATCAATTGCTAAAAAGAAATCTCCTTTATTAGGTTTTTCATCCATATAGCGCGTTCCAGTAACTTTGTGGTTACTTACTCCTCCAAATAAATTCCCAGCAAGTATACTTATCAAAAGAGAAATTAAACTGCCCTTAATATCTCCATCAAGAGTTTTTAAACCTCCTGAAAGAGCTTCTATTGGAGAGGTTGTTTCTTTCCCTTCCCGATCAACAGCCCAATTAATAGGAATGGAACTAGAGGTATCAGCATATTCCATAATACGCCCTCTTGAGACTTTAGAAGTTGCAAAATCAGCTGTTAGTAAATGGGGTTCATAAGGAACAGAATAAGATAAAGGATTTGTTCCGAAAGTTTTTACTTTTCCTCCTTTAACTACAACAGCAGGAGAGGACGTTGAGCAAGCAATTCCTATACTCTTCCTTTTGCTTGCTAATTCAGTATAATAAGAAAGAACACCTAGATGTGAAGAGTTAATTACACCTACAAGTCCAACCCCGGTGCTCTGTGCTTTTTTGACTGCTGTCAACATAGCATAGTGACCAATTGGGTATCCAAGTCCATATTGTCCATCTATTACTGCAAAACTTGGGCCTTTAGAAAGTACGAGAGGTGTTGCTGTTAAAGAAATAGAGCCTTTACCTATTCCTTCGAGAATTTGGAAGATACGATTAGTTCCATGCTGGTGATGTCCATATCTATCTCCTTCAATAAGTACTTCAGTTGTAATAACAGCATCTTCTTTAGAAACATCATGATATATTAAAATTTCTTGCAAGGACTTTCGTACCATATTTATAGATAATCTCATTTTATCGACAAACCCTATTTAGTAGAAACTTTATCCCAGGTAATAATATCTCCTTCTTTTACCCCCAATTCTGCTGATGAATTTAAAGAACGGACCCGTCCAAGCTCAGGGAGGCCATAAAGCGAGCTCCCAGTAAATAGAACCCATTCTCCATCTTTTTGAAGTTTCATTTTTTCAGTATAATGAGCCGTTAAAATAAATTTTTCATTTAGAAAAATTTTAAGAAGATCTCCTTCATTTAGATCTGTAATTTTTGGAGCCTTAATTTTCATTAATCCAAAATTATCACAATGAACCACTGTCCCTGTTTTAATATTAAAATTATGCAAACAAGTCTCGTCTCTTTTAATTCCAAGAGAATCTAAATCTTGATAGGCATAGAGACGAGCCACTGTTGGAATTTGAGCATATTTTCCACCAAAAGATCTTCCTTCAATATCTCGATTAATTTTATTTTCATATAAATAATTTAATCCAAAATCTTCAATTAGCCAATTTAAATAACCTGAATTGTTTCCAACGAAAGTAATCCCTGTTTTTGTTTCCCCAAAAAGACGCATTGGATTTAATGAAGTTCCACTTACAATGATTGCAAAAAGTGTTTCTGCAGGATAAAGGTCTGCAAGTAACCTTATTATAAAAGCTGCATTCACAACCGAAAAATTTTTTACTTGCGCAATAGGTGAAATTTGAGGAGAAGAAATACCAAAGGAGGCTAATTCATTTAAAAGAGTTTGATGCATTTCATTGAATGCAATGTCAATGCAATCTGTAATAATAACAATTTTTCTATTAGAATATATCATGTATGTTTTCCTCAATTAATTGCGCAATAGTGTTATGCACTTTTAGTGGAATAGAGAATTTTCTATTATATGGTGAATAATTCTTTCCCCATCTTTTATCATTAAATGCTAAGCCTTCAAAATAATGTATGTTTTTATAACGTGGAATTATATGTACATGAAGATGAGGAGCAATATTTCCCAGGGATGCATAGTTAAACATATCAGGAGAAAACAATTTTTGAATAATTTGTTTAATATGCGGGGTAATCTTTCTAAATTCCTTCCATTCCTCAGAGTTCATATCTACAAAGTCAACTGCATCATGCCTTTTAGCCCATAAATAAGTTCGCCCTAAATAGCATTGATTAGGATGTAAATATAAAATCCAATTCTCAAATTCTAAAATCTTAGTTCCTGTTTTAATTAGGTTTTTCATTTTTCTAAACCTCTATTTTAAAAACATTTAGAATAACATCCAAATTCAATTTTTTACAAGTTACATATAAATTATATTTAATACAATTATTAAAAATGAAATTTTTATTTTTTAATAAATTACATATTTCATTTCAGAAGGTATTTTTAAGGATGAAGGATAGTAAAAAGACATAAATTTTTCAAAACAAAGGAAAAGAAGAAAAAATGCTCTTTGTTCTGATCGAAAATCTTGTAGAAAAAACCATGTTAATGGTATCGAATCTTCTTTGTTTTTTTACTAAAAGAAAATTAAGTAAATTTAATGGCCTGAAAGATGACATCCTCTTATTGTAGATTAAAGGATGCAAGTTTAGATTTAACTATACACCATAAAAATCTTTACAAACTTCCCCCGGTTCATTTAAAAGTTTTCTCTCTAAAGGCATCTAGACCCATATTTTTTTATCTAGCTTTCCTTGATTATTTTAGGAAGATACTTTTCTTCAGCAACCTTCAATTCATCATAATGAAGAATATTAAAAATTTCTGACATACTTGTAATATGAGGCTCAGTATTTTGAAGAGATTCGGTATGAAAAATTTCTTGCAATGTTTTCTTCATAGATGCATAAGCAGCCCGAAAACTCTGGTTTGCCCAAATAATAGCAGCAATCTGAGCTTTTTTAAAAAGTGAGGTTGGGGTCTTATAATACTTAGTAGGAACAATTATTAAAGGAATATCAACTGGGCATTTTTTTACAAATTCCAAAATTTCATCTCCTGTTTCTTTTTTGGAGTGAATTAAGATAGCATCTGCACCCGCTTTAAAATAAGCTTCAGAGCGCATAAGAGCTTCTTCTATAGGTAATCCACTTACAAGTGACTCCACACGAGCAACAATTGTAAAATTTTTATCTTTCTGAACATCCTTTCCAGCCTTTATTTTTCCGCAGAATTCTTCAACTTGCGCAAGACGGTCCTTTTGTTCAACAAATGAATTGAGTTTTGGAAATACCTTATCTTCAATACAAACACCAGATATTCCTCTTTGTTCTAGCTTATAGATAAGGCGCCGAAAATTATTGAAGTTACCATAACCAGTATCTCCATCCAACAAGATTGGGATATTCACAGCATCTGCCATATATTCTAGTATATCTAAAGTTTGTGTCCATGAATTTTCATTACAATCTCTCAAAGCTAAAGAAGAAGATATGGCAAAACCTGAAGCCCAAATAGCTTGAAAACCAACATCTTCAACAATTTTTGCGGAAATTCCATTATGAGCTTCCATTAAGAAGCTTGTTTCATTTTTATTCGTTAATATTTTACGCAATTGAAAATTTTTATTATTTATCATAAAAAAGAATCTCCTTACTACATTGAGTTTATGGATTATCTCTGTTCAGAAAAATCTTTTCCAAAAAAGATAATTTTTTAAATATGGATTTTAGCTTAGTTATTTTCTTCTATTTTCATATTTTAATATCCTTGTTTATTTCTGCATCAGTCAACCATAACTGATGATTACGCAAAAAAGTAAATTGCTTTCTTGCAAGCTTTACATCTGGAAGCTCTTGCAAGTATTTTTGGTTTTTATAACAAATTCCGATAACAAACATATAATTTTTAAAATAATTGTACATTTCCTTAACCCAATCTTCATTATCATCTATATAGATAAGGGTCTGCCAACTTTTTTGTGTGACATCAAAAAAAGCTTGTAGGGCCATAGCTTTAGAAGTTTTAGAGGTAAGAATCACACCTTCTTTAAAAACAGGAAAACGAACCTCATGTAGAGCCTTAAATTTTATAGGTGGAATATCCTTAAAACTTTCAGAGAAGTTAAACCCAAGATTTTTTAATTGATTTATTCTAACATCTTCAATTGGATTAAACTCGGCATAAGCTCCTGTCTTTCCTTGGGAAAGGGCTAAAAGTGAATGTCCTTGTTTTCTAAGTACCTTGAGAAAAGGGATCATATTCTCATCTAAAGGCTCAAGACAAATTCTTTGAATGAGTTTACCATGTAAATACTCAAAGAAAGAAATTTTTATATTATTCTTTATTAATTTTGTTTTTTTACAAAAATCTTCTTTCAATTCTTGCATAAGACTTTCATAAAGCAATCTACTGCTAGATCGTAAAATTTTATCTTTATGAACAACTAAAACATTATCTATATCTGTTACAATAAGGCTTCTTGGAGGAATCTTGAGTAATAATTCCTTCAGTTCTTTAAAAGTTGTAATATATAAAATTTGGTTATAAGGAATTTCCAATTTCATAATGCTCGGTTTTTAAGAATTTTCACTTTTTACTTCTTCATCACTTAACCACCGATGCTCAGAACATAACAAGTCGAATTGCCTTTTTGCTAATTCTTCATCAGTATTTTCTGTTAAAAATTTTTTATTTACATAATGTATAGCAAGTACAGGCATACGAGAGCTAAAGTGCCTGTAAACTTCCTCGACCCAATCTTTACGATCATCAATATAAACAAGCATCATCCAAGATTTTTGTAGACGACTAAGAAAAGATTCTAAACAAAGAGCTTTTGATGCTTTGCCAGTTAGTATAACACCTTCTTTAAAAATAGGAGGCGAAGAAGTAAAAGGAACCTCAAGTATGGTAGGAACATAACCTGGAAAACTACTAGAAAAATTAAATCCTAAAGCTTTTAACCGTTCTACCCGAAGATCTTCCATTGATTCAAATTCTGCATAAGGTCCTGTTTTTCCTGCAGACAATGCCAAGACAGCTTGCCCTTGATTTCTAAGCCTTTCAAAAAGCTGAGGACTTTCTTCATCTAAAATTTCAATGCGTATATCTCTAATAAGAAGTCCATGTAAATACTCAAAAAATGGAATTTCTTTATTCCCAATTTTCTTCATTTGATCTTTAAAATCATCTTTTAATTTATCCATCAACTTACGGTAAATAGCTTTGCTTGCAGGTCTTAAAACTTTATCCCTATGATAAATAAGAACATTATCTATATCTGTAACAATTAAGCTACCACTTGGAACTTGATTTAAAACTTTTTTTACTTCTTTGAAAGTTGAAAGCTCAACAATTTGACTCTTTAAAGATAATTTATGAACTGGTTCTAAAGCTAAAATCTTTCTTATTTCTTTTAAGACTTCGCTACTAGGAAGATTACCATTAACCTTATAAAAGTTCGGTACTGCTTCTCCTTCCATTAAACGGATAACATGAAGGACATTGTCTTCAAAAGCTTTAAATCGTCGAGGTATCGATCCTAGAACATCTCCAGCACGAGGCATAAGTTGCCCCATACATTCAACGCAAGTTTCTTGATCTCTAACTTCATCAGATAAGCGACTATAAACTAAGCTACACTCTGTACAAACTAGACGATTTAATATACGCTGCTCAGCTATTATTGGATCTACCTCTATATAAATAAATCGTGTTTTTATCATTCTATTCCAAGAGTGCAAAACTTCCTCTAAAGCTTTAAATTGAGTAATCATACGAGGAAATCCATCTAAAACTAATTTTTGGGATTGACGCATAGCATTTTCTAAAAAAGAATTCACAACTGGAATTACAACATCGTCAGGTAAAAATCCACATGCAGACTCAATTTGTTCCTTATATTGCACTCCAATAGGAGTTCTTCTTTTAAGCTCACTACGAAAAATATCTCCTAAAGATATATGTAAATATGAGTCTTCCTTTAAAGATTGAGCTATTGTTCCTTTCCCAGCGCCCGGACGCCCAAATAGAACAACCAATTCAAAATCGTCTTTTTCAAAAGCATTGGTTGGCGTTACCATCAAAGATACCCATAAAAGTAATCCAAGTAGAATAAGTCTTATCATAAGTCAATCTTTCTTGTATAAGATTAGCTATTCACTTCAATAATCTATACGCTAAACTTAAATACATATTTATAAAACTATTTTTTTAAAAATAAAAACTTTTTGTAAATAATTTTTTAAACTATATGTGAATTTTCATCTGCGTTATTTTATAAAAAATTATATTTTATGTTTTTAATCAATTATAAAGGAAAATTATGAATTCTACATTCCTCTAAATTATAGAATTTAAAAACATCATAAAAAAGAATTTGTAATAATAATTTATGTCTCTTATATTACTAATTATTTTTTTCTGTAATTGAAAGGATAAACAATAATGAGCCAAGAATCTATTAATATACCACTTAATAATACTGAATTAGAGAATTGGCATCAAAATGGCTTTCTGCTTTTAAAAAATATCTTAAAAGAAGATGAAACCAAAAAGTTATTAAATATCGTTGACAGAATAATTTTGAAACATCATTCAGAAAAATTAAAAGAAAAGAATACAAAATTTGCACACGGTAAAGAATATTTTAATATTCATAATCCATTTGATTATACGAAGCAACTTGATTACCTTTTAGACCATCCAAAAACGTTTGATATCGTTACATATTTAATGGGGCCTTACATACAAGCAATGAGTTGTCATATCTTTGTTCGCCATCCAAGTTCTTCAGTTACAACTAATATTGGAAAATTTCATACAGATTCTGGTCCTGCTTTGCAAAGAATTTTACCTACTCGTGAAAATTTACCCTTACAGCTTAAAGTCCAATTTTTTCTAACAGATATTAATACTGACAATGCAAGCAATTTTATTGCTATTCCTGGTAGTCATATAAAAAGAGTTACATATCATCATCCATATTGTTTAATCCCTGAGTGTAATAAATACATTGAACAAGGACAGCTCCCCCCTGATGCCGTCCAAATTAAAGCTAAAGCAGGAGATGTATTAATTCATTCCTTATCTCTTTGGCATGCAGTAGCTTCAAATAAATCACCTAATACACGGCGGAGCATCTCAATTCGCTATGGCCAGATGTGGTTTAAAGACTATTACTTTAAAATAACAAAACATATTTTAAAACGAATGACGCCACGACAAAGACGATTATTAGGAGATTTTGGAAATAATGTCAGAGGCGATGTTGCCTATCGCCCTCCTGATGACCATGTTCCACTTATGCTCGGAGAAAAAGCAGCAGCTTATGGATGGTCTTTAGATTGGATGCAAAATAAATCTATTAATGAAGGATATCTATAAATATTTATCTTTAAAATCGTTTTCATTTCCGTTGCGTTGGTGATAATTTGGAGATAATATGAAAATTAAAGATTTGAGATTTGTTCTAAACTCATTCATCTAAAAGACTTTTGGAGAAAAAGAATTCATATACCACAACAGACTTAAAATCTGTCGGTCATATGGCCGTGCCAGTTCGAGTCTGGCAGCGGGCACCACACTCAAAACCTTATAAAATAAGGGATTGAGAGCGGAGAATGGCAGCGGTATAATTCTTCAAGAATCTCGGAAAATGGGTCCCATTTTCGTTACGTTGGTGA
>JAFEBT010000046.1 GCA_018242545.1 Pseudomonadota bacterium | reverse complement strand
AAATTTTCTAGGCGCTATTTATATGATTGCTTCTATCGTTTGGCTCAATTGATGATACGCCCTAGAAAACGTCTTGAATCCTTATTTTAAAGCACTTTTAATCTCTTGAAATAAGGACTTTTTAAGTCCTCTATATTTCGCTTAAGATACGGGATTAAAGTGATAAAAAAGAAGCTTAAGACTGTTTCTCTAGGGAAGTTGAGATAAAAACGTTTTTGCAGGAACCACAACAGGATAATTTACCGAGAAACAATCCATGTTGACAAATGGCATCTCAAACACGACCTGAAATGCATGGTGTGCACCAAGCATTTTTTGAAATTTCTCAAGATTTTTGCTTAAGAATTTCTCTGAATGCTTTACCTCTACCAGTGTCCAAGGTTGTCCGTTTTTAACAATTAAAAAATCAACTTCTCTTTTTTCTTTATCACGAATGTAGCGTAATTCATATTTTCCAAGACCAGTGTCATTCCAATAAGAAACAGCTTTCAAGAGATGACAAGCTATGAAATTCTCACATTTTTTCCCGGTATCATCAAGTGTGCTCCAATCGTATAAGAAAATCTTAGGCTCTTTAATAAGACTTCTTGCGACATTTGTACTCCAAGGATATACTCGAAAGCAAAAATAGAGATTTTCAAGAGCACTTAACCATTTGTTAATGGTTTGTATAGAAACTTGGAGATGCTTGGCAAAATTTGATCTGTTTAAAAGCCCCCCAACTTGATTTTTTAGCAAAACAGAAAAGATTTCCATTTGATCAACTTCATGAATATTCGTCAAATCACGTACATCTTCTTTAAAAAGTTGGGAATTTTTTGTTGTCTCCCATTTTGTATGAAATTTCTTGTTGCCTGCTAAATAAGGATCCGGAAACCCGCTAAAATCCGAAAGTTTTTTAAAATCTTCTTCCTTTAAAGCCCGAGGAGAGAAAATTTCTTCATTCATATCAGGAGATAAAGGTCTTTCAATAAGCTCTCCCACACTAAAAGGGTAAATATGATATTGGAAATAACGCCCCATTAAACTGTCTCCCCTTTGTTGATAAATATCAAGATGAGAGCTCCCTGTAACAATAATTTGAAATATATTTTTATAGTGATCATAAAACCCTTTGATAAAGGTCTTCCAGTGTGTGTATTTATGAATCTCATCAAATATAATAAGCGTTTTTTGAGATTTTAATTCATCTGCACCATAAGCTTTTCCAACAGCCAAAACACCTTCTATAATTAGTCGCGTATGTTCCGTAATATCCCAATTTAAATAAATTGAATTTGGAAAATGAGTTCCTATCCGTTGGGCTATTGTTGTTTTGCCAACTTGGCGAGGTCCTGATAAAAAAACCATTTGAGTATAATGGTTTAGATGGTGGAGAATGAGGGTTTGATAAATGCGATTCATTCGACTATTTTAAACAAGCGTTAAACTTAGTCATGACTATTTTGAACACATGTTAAACTTAGTCATAAAATTGTTTTTAAAAAAATTTTAAATAACATCCTTCTTTTTTTCATAAAAACCGATATGGATCAATATCCACATGGACTTTTGTCGTTTTTGGAACTTTAATAAGACGGAGCCAGGACTCAATCACCTGATGAAGAGGTGCTTGCTTCGTAGCTTTAATAAGAAAACGCCATCTGTATCGACGCCCCAATTGAAACAAGGGTGCAGGCGCGGGCCCTAAAATTGTCATATCTTCTCGAAAAGGTACTTTTTGTCCCAAAGCTCGTGCGACAGCTTCAGCTTCTTGAGCTTTAGGACTTGTTATAATAAGTGCAGCAAGTTTTCCAAAAGGAGGCATTTCAGCAAGGCGGCGCGCTTCTTCTTCCTCTTCCAAAAAACGATCCCGATTTCCTGAAACAAGAGCCTTCATAACTCCATGTTCAGGACAAAACGTTTGTAGAAAAACACGTCCCTTTTTTTGAGCACGCCCACTGCGACCAGAGACTTGTTGAAGAACCTGGTAAGTCTTTTCAGAGGCGCGGAGATCTCCCCCTGATAATCCCAAATCAGCATCTACGACACCTACGAGTGTAAGGTTCGGAAAATGATGACCTTTAGAAACAACTTGTGTCCCAATGAGAATATCAATTTCTCCTTCCGTAATACGATTAACCATTTCTTGAACTTTTTCCATATTGGTTAATGTATCACTGCTTAAAAGCGATATACGTGCTTCTGGCAAAAATCTTGTGACTTCTTCAAAAATGCGTTCAACGCCTGGGCCACAGGCCGCAAGTGTTTCTTTTTCATGACAATTTGGGCAAACCTCAGGACATTTTACCCGATATCCACAATGATGACACATCAGTTGACCTTTTTCATGGTGAAGGACCAACCAAGCACTACAATTAAGACAAGAAAACCGATATCCACAAGTCCGACATAATGTTAAAGGAGCGTATCCACGGCGATTTAAAAAAAGAAGCGATTGCTCCTTTGCTTCAAATGTTTCAACAAGAGCCTGCCTTAAGGGAGGCGATAAAAAAGCCATTTTTTCTTCTTTTTTTGAAATCGCTTTCATTCCTTTTGAATAAAGACGCATATCAATTGCTTGAATATCTGGCAAAATGGCAGCTTGAACACGCTCTTTCATTTGTAAAAGCTGAAACCGACCTGATTTTGCATTCAAACGCGTCTCTAAACTTGGCGTTGCAGAGGCTAAAAGGATTGGTATATTTTCAATTTTAGCACGTACAATTGCCATATCACGCGCGTTATAAAGAACTCCCTCATCTTGTTTAAAGCTCATGTCATGCTCTTCATCAATGACAATGAACTTAAGATTCAAAAAGGGCAGAAAAAGAGCAGAACGAGCCCCAACAACCACGAGAGCTTCTTCATGGGAAACCTTTTCCCAGCAGGCTTTTCGCGCAGAGGGCTTTAAATTAGAATGCCAGATCAGAGGCTCACATCCAAACCTCTTTTTAAAACGATCTATCCATTGGGCGCTTAATGAGATCTCTGGCAAAAGAACAAGAACTTGACCTTTGCGGTGTAAAATAAGATCCATGGCTTCAAAATAAACATCCGTTTTCCCGGATCCTGTCACACCATCTAGAAGCGTTACAGAAAAACTTTCCTGTATAAGATCTTTTTTTAATTTCTCAATGTTTTCAGATTGAGTTTTTGTAAAAACCAATCGTTCTTCTTTTATAGAATTTATGGATATTTCCTGTTTTTCTTTATGAATTGCCTTTTTCGAAAGACGTTTTGGTATTTTAAAAAGACTCGCCTCACCCATCACCAATTTTAAAACGGCTCCCTTGGGAGAAAGGGTATATCTTGCTACCCAATCAATAAATTTGCAAAGAGATAAAGACAAAGGAACAAGTGGAAGAACGCTGGAGACTTCTTTAATTTTTTCAATCTGGGGTTTCTTTTTAAGAGCCTCCCAAACAATTCCTGTGATGGAACGCCCCCCAAAAGGAACAGTCACAAAACTCCCTTTTTGAAGAGAAAAAGAAGACGAAACCTTATAAGTATAGGTGTTCTCTAAAGGAAGAGGTAGAAGGACATCAATAAACACATCTTTGGACACTAAAAATTCTTCCATTTATAGATTAAAAAAGGTAAAGGTTAAATTTAGAATATTACACATAAAAGGACCTTTCCATGAAAATTTTTCTCGACACCACAGATGTCAAAGCGATTGCTCAACTCTCTGAAACAGGCCTCATTGATGGGATTACAACAAACCCCTCCCTCGTTGCAAAAAGTGGTCAAAACTTTGAGTCTCTTCTTCGCGAAATCTGCACGCTTATAAAAGGACCCGTGAGCGCAGAAGTCACAGCAGTTGATCATGATACGATGCTTAAAGAAGCATTTCACTTAGCTAAAATTGCTCCGAATATTGTAATCAAAGTACCTTTGACTGGGGAAGGCCTTAAAACATGCAAGGTTTTATCTGAGCAAAATATCATGGTAAATGTCACCCTCTGTTTTTCTGCCCTGCAAGCCCTTCTTGCAGCCAAAGCAGGAGCGACCTTTATTTCTCCTTTTGTGGGACGCCTTGATGATATTGGACAAAATGGTCTTGAGCTTATAGCAGATATTCGGGCAATTTATGATAATTATCCTGAATTTAAAACCCAAATCCTTGTTGCCTCTGTTCGCAACCCAGCACATGTTCTTGAATCCGCTAAAATTGGAGCAGATGTGGTCACCCTTCCTCCTGATATATTTTCAAAAATGTTCAAACATCCCTTGACAGATATTGGTCTTGATCTTTTTGCTAAGGATTGGGAAAAAACAAACCAACAAATTTTGAAAAAATGATTTAAAAAATAGAAATTCTAGAAAGAAACGCCGTTTTAGATTTGGATTATGTATGCCTAAAAACGTCCAAAAGACAGATGAAATTTAAATCAACAAAGTTTAATTTTCTTTGCTCATTCCATGATATACATAGATCTTAACACCATTTACGGTGTTTTAAATGATTGAATTCAGTGTCTATTTTGCAATCTTTTTGCTTATTATCTTCTAACTTTCTAGCTTTAAGTTGGATTTCAAAGGCCTTGTCTTTTTGAACCTCTTCCATCTATGTTTTTATCTCATCTTTTTTTAAGTCTATTTTCTAAAAAACTCGATATGGAAAAAGATAAAACCATAGATGTGAATGTCACAAAAAGTATTAAATTCTTAGGTATATTGAGGCTTCCTTTAATTGAAGAAGTTCCTTAATTTTTAGTATTCATTTAACCTAGAAATGTTTCCTTATAGTCTCATTTTAATCCATTTAGCTTTCTTTGCTAGAGCATCAAAAACCCAACCTTACAGCTTCGTAGAGCCTACAAACTTGAACAAACGCCCGCACCTATAGAATCAAAAAAAGCCCGATGACTTTACACACTCTGCTGCTATATCATTCCACACTTTCCCTTCCTTAGCACATGTTTCATAATTATTTTCTTCATCTTCATTTGCTCTTAGAAGAGGTGTACCCTGTAAACTTAAGACTATAATAGCTATGAGTAAGGTTATATTTTTTCTTATATCTTTCATTTTATTTTCTCCTTTTTTAATTTTTATAAGTTTTTCTTTTAGAATATCTAAAGTTCTTATTTTGTCCAAATAAAAAAGTCTTTAGGTTAATTTCCACAAAACATTTTTCGAAGGTAAACAACAAGAGGGTTATTCCAAACGCCTGTTGAAATCCATTGGGGAATACCTGCTGCAATAAAAAGAGGCGATTTAAATTCTTCTTCAGGATGACGATGAAAATTATGAACGCCATAGTCTCTGCGGAGAACATCTCTTGGAATAATGATCTTACCTTGGGGAGAAAGTGCCACAAGAACACTTAATAAAGACTGATCATGCCCATGTCCTGAAAAGCCCGGGGCTTGGATCGTCTTATCAAAGGGCATATCTGTCAAAGCATCTGCGTTTTCGCATACATTGAGCCACTTTTTAATAAAAGCTCTGTTTTCAGGGGTATTTCGAACAGCCACAAAAAAGGCCCAAATGTTTTGATGCCCTAAAATTTCAGGCGTGAGCTCTTCTTTAAAAGCCGCATAGGCTTCTTTCTTCAAATGTTGCCTTAAGGGAACAGGTTTTCCATGCCCCATTAAAATCATCGTACAATCAGGATTCTCAAACTTCTTAAGAAGAGGGGTCAGGGACTTTTTAAGAATAATGCCTGAATCGACATAGAAAATAAGGGCATTTTCTGGAGAAGCCTCCATGGTTTTTAAAATAAAATACGGTTTCCATAACCAATAACCAGATCCTCTTGGCTGCGTTAAAATATGTTTATTTCGTCTGTAAAAATCTGGATCAAAATGTCCCCTTCGATAATTATAGATGATATCAAACCCTTTATCAGCTGCGCTTGCTGTTAAAGAAAATTGATTTTTGTAGAACACTTGAGGTCCATCTGCAAATGAAACCAAAATAACAGGAGGACGCGCTTGGTAAGTCTTATTGAGCACCTCCGGAATAAGGCAAGAATTTACAGGGGTTGTTGACGGATCTATTTTAAAAAGAACACTCAAAAAAAGAATACTCAACGCAAAAAAACTTAAAATTCCAGTCCATTTAAGAGCCGACTTTGATATGATTTTATGAATCACTTTTTTCATTTTTACGAATCCTTTTTAAAATCAAAATTTCCGAGAATTTCAAAAGATAAAATTTTAACTTAAAATCTCACTTGAAACTTCTAAATTTTTTAATTTTCTAGCAACAGAGCAAGAGGCATTGGCAGCAATCGCTTTTTTCGCATGGGGCCATACTTTAAGATCATCTTTAGAATTTCCAACATAAATAAAATTTTTTTCTCCATACGCCTTCATGAGGGTTTCTGCTTTTTGAGCAGCCCGTTGATTTAAATATCCATCACTTGCAATCACGTCATCAAAAAAACCACAATATTGTGCAACTTTCTGAGCAATATAGCGATCGGCTGCTGTTGCAAGAACAACAGGCTGGCCTTTCTTTTTTGCCTCTTTAATGAGCTCTATCACAGCCGCATTAAAAGATAAGCTTGAAACATCTATCTCCGTATACTCTGCCAATTTTTTCTTTAAAAAAGCTCTTCCTTTTAGAAACCAAAAAAGAACTTTCATGCTTCTGAGTGGATTTTGTTTTAAATACTGTAAGAGCGTAAGTTGCGTGACATCTTCTCGAATAAGTGTTCCATCCAAATCAACACAAAGAGGGAAGTTTAATGTTTTAGTTTTTGGAATCATTTTTCTATCTTTAATTTCTCTCTTTTTTCACATCTCTTATCCATTAATTCTTGCCATTCTTAATGAGAAATTTCTTCCCCAAGACTTTCTTTTCTCTTTTTCCAACAAAGATACGCAAAAGGGTGCGAAAAAGCGAGACACGTGACAGAGAAATAAACATAGCGCGATGTCGATGCAAGCGAAAAAACAAATAAAAAGAGGGCATATGTGACTGCCATCATATTTAAAACAAAAAGAGGCACAGCAGCCGACGTTCCTTTTCTTACTTTTAAGCTCAGCCAAATGTAAAATAAAGAAAGGGGAAGGCCAAAAATATAGCTAAAAATAATTGTCATATTTGCAGGCCAAGTTGGAAGATGATGCGCTTTTAAAAATTGCCGAAGGGGCCTTTTAACATCAGACCCTGAAAGTGTTTTATAAAGAACACTCATGCGATGAGAAAGATATGCCAAAGGATGTTTTAGCACAGCCTCTTTCCATGCTTTGATCAACTCGTTTCTTTCCTCATCAGTTTTTGTAAATCTTAAAGGAGAATCCGTTTCTGTAATTAAAGGTTCCCACAAATGAGAATATTTTTCTTTAATTTTCTCGTTTGTAACGTTTGGGTAATTAAAGAGAAAAGAAGGCACGACATTATCCCCGCTTCTCACGGAAATCCCTGCAAGGTCATATATTTTCACCTTTTGCCAAGAATAAGTTTCTTCCGTTTTGTCACACATAATTTTTTCATGAAGAATATCAATCGAAAAGATCATCACTCCAGTTAGAAGAATTGCATAAAGACTTTTCTTAAAAGAACCTAACTGAGGAGAGAGATATAAAATCCATCCCACCATAAAAAATAAGACGAATTGAGCTTGGTATTTTACAGATGTTGCAAAAAATAAAAGGACAATTAGAAAAAAATAATCTTTCCCTGACAAAGGCGTTTTTTCAAATGTTTTTTTCGTTAAAAAACCGCTTGCGAGCATGTATCCAAATGTAAAATAGAGATCTTTCCAAATAAATCCCATACTAATAAAAATTGAAGGATATAAAAAGATAAAAGGAAACCACCAAAACCATTTTGATCTTAAAAACTGTTGGGCCATTAACATAACAGCCCCCCAGAAAAAAGCCATCTCAAGAATAAGCATTAACGCAGGCCCCTTGATAACAAGATCTGCGTATTTCCATATAAGTTGAAGCAAAGGTCCCCATTCTGACCGGTAAGCTCCTCCAACGGCAAGTCCATAAATTGTCATTGAATCCGGGCTCATTTTCCCAGGCCACAAAAAGACAATGCTTAAAAGAGCAAGTCCAAACAAAATTAAAAAATGAAGAATATCATAGGAAGATTCTTTTTTTTGAGACACTTT
This sequence comes from Pseudomonadota bacterium, assembly GCA_018242545.1. NCBI lineage: Bacteria > Pseudomonadati > Pseudomonadota > Pseudomonadota bacterium. The sequence goes on along the minus strand of JAFEBT010000046.1, from coordinate 7,507 downwards.
AAATTGCCCTTTCTTTAAAATCGTCTTCTAAGAACATGGATTTCTTAATTTAAAAGCCTTTAATGTTTTATATTCTTTAGAGAAAGACTCTTCTTTTCTTTCCAATTTGAGTTAAGTCAAAAAATTTTGAAGGCCTTGAATCGACAAAACAAAATCTTTAATTGAACTCAAACCGAAAAAAATTATTTATCGCAGCATAAATACAAGAAAAATTTGGCTGGGGCGGTAGGATTCGAACCCACGGATGGCGGGACCAAAACCCGCTGCCTTACCACTTGGCTACGCCCCAAAATTTTGTCTCAAACCTACCGATTTTTTTTTTAAGATGCAAGAAGAATATTACTTTTTAAATTTTTCTTGTGAAGTCGCAAAAGGTCGTGTAAAGACATAAAGGACGGGGCGTAGCGCAGCCTGGTAGCGCGCCTGTTTTGGGAGCAGGATGTCGGAGGTTCAAATCCTCTCGCCCCGACCACCGTTAAGCAAAGAGCCAACAACATCAAAATTTTCATGCCCCACGCTCACATTTATAAACCTTGTAAATCTGCGAGCCAATCAGGCAGAGCCCACACAAATCATTGGATTTTAAGATTTGATCCTTCTTCTTCCTTTCCAAAAAACCCTTTGACAGGATGGATTGCTTCAGAAGATATGCTTCAAGAAGTTTCGCTCTCTTTCCCTTCTTTAGAAGAAGCGATTCGGTTTGCGGAAAATAAAGGACTTACATACACCATTCAAAAGCCTGGCATCCAAAAAACATCCTTAAAAAGTTATGCTGATAATTTTCGCTTTGACCGAACGCGTTTCTAAGGGTAAAAGGATAAGAGTATTTTCAAGGCGCCCTTAGCTCAGCTGGATAGAGCAACAGCCTTCTAAGCTGTGGGTCAGAGGTTCGAATCCTCTAGGGCGCGCCATTCCTTTTCCAAACAAAAAACTTGTTAGAAGAAAAAAGCCCAAATAAAAAAGGGCCTTCTTTGTTATAAAGAAGACCCTTTCGTTTAATTTATATAAAAAGTTCTTTGGGTTTATTTTGGTCTTTTCTATGCCTGGAGCAAGTCAGTAATCATCTCTTGAATATTTTGACCAACGCCTAAACCTTTATTTTTTGTTCTGACAAGTCGTCCCACTTCTCCGAGCACACTCTGTGTCCATGCTTCAAGTGTAGGTTCGCTTACCATAACTTGTTCAAGATCTCTAATTTCTTGGGAAATGCGATTAATTTCTCCTTGAATATCTTGCTCAGGACGATCACCCTGAAGACCGGCCCAATCATCACGTTCTGCTCTTAATTTTTCAATTTGACCATAAACCGTTTTACTTTTCAGACTTTCATAGGCAAGTGCGATATGCCTAGAAACTTCTCGAGTAAAATTTTCTCCGTTAATCTCGGCAGCTGTCCATGTTGTCACAGGGAGCTGTGAAAACTCAATTTGAGGCTCTGCTGCTGGACGGGCCGGAGCTGCAGGAGCATAATCTGCAGGATCTTCCTCACCAAATCCATTGGCACCAGCTGCCCCATATTCATCAGCAGCACCAGCTGCCCCATATTCATCAGCAGCACCAGCTGCTTCGTCATCAAAATCAGCAGGGCCTCTTTGATTAAAATATTCTGCTGCAGCATATCCCGCAGGTAGACCAAAATATTGTGCGTCATCGTCTTCAGCAGCTGCTGCTTCTTGTCCGGCCCCAAAAGCCGCCTCATGTGCACTCATTTCCAAAACACGACGTAAAACATCATCCTGGCCATACTGTTCTAAATAGCTTTTCCTACTCGCATCTAAGGCGCGTTGCAGATCATCATCTCTTCCTTGAGTGCGTGCGGCAGCAGCTTGGAAATCTACTCCTCGGCCACTTGAAAAATCATCTCTATAATCACCAAACTGAATACCTTCTATGCTTGCAGCAAGTGCAGCTGCTAAAGCATCTTCTGGTTTCATGTCTCCCTGCGCCTCTCTGATGGCTTGCAAAGTGGATCGAGGAGGCAAACCTTCGTCAAAATCATCCCCCATTGCAAAAGCGTCTCCGGACATACCATTGATTGACGCCATAACGCCAAGAGAAATGATTTTTAATACATCTTTAAATGTTCTTTTTAAATTACGAACCATTTTAAATTCCTTTATCTAATAAATATGTCAAATAAACTTTAAAAAACTCTTAAATAGGATATAGGGTTTATTCCTCTAAATTTCAAGTGTTTTAGGTTTTTTAATCTTATTTTTTGTCTTTCCTTGTTTCTCTTTTTAAATATTCCGTAAAATTTTTAACACGCGTTTATGAATTTTTTTATTGGAAAATCAAATAATAAAATACTTTTCCGTTCCTGAACAATTTCTTTTAAAGTCAATTTAAAAACTCTGGGCAAAGCCTTTTTTTTATGCTAAAAATTTTGTCGACTCTTAAAAAAGGATTTTCTTCATGAAACTTGCCGTCCTCAAAGAACGTCGTCCTTATGAAAAACGTGTCGCGCTTACACCCGACATTGTTAAAAAATATAAATCTATGGATTTAGACGTTTGGATCGAGCAAGGAGCAGGAGAAAAAGCTTCTTTTTTAGACTCTGCTTATGAAAACGTAGGCGCAAAAATTGGAAAAACACCTGAAGAAACACTTAAAGACGCCCATGTTGTTCTTAAAGTTCAGCGTCCCCTCATAAAAGGAGAAGGAGAGCTTGATGAGCTTTCTCTCATTCCGAAAAAAGCGTGTCTAATCGGTCTTTTAGGAAATGATCCAGCTGCCTTAACAGCCTATGAAACATCTAAACTTTTAACTTTTTCACTCGATCTCATTCCAAGGATTACGCGTGCCCAAACCATGGATGTTCTTTCCTCGCAAAGTAATTTAGCTGGATATCGCGCCGTTATTGAGGGTGTCCATGTGTACGGTCGTGTTCTTCCCATGATGATGACAGCTGCAGGAACTCTTTTCCCAGCCAAAGTTCTTATCTTAGGAGCAGGTGTTGCAGGTCTTCAGGCCATTGCAACCGCTCGGCGCTTAGGGGCTGTTGTCTCTGCTTTTGATGTGCGGGAAGCTGCCCGTGAACAGGTAGAAAGCTTGGGGGCGACGTTTATCTCTGTGCCTGCTCTTGAAGAGTCGGGAGAAGGAAGCGGTGGGTATGCAAAAGAAATGAGTACAGCCTATCAAAAAGCTCAATCTCACGCGATTCATGAAGCGCTTAAAAAAACCAACATTGCCATTACAACAGCACTTATCCCTGGGAAAAAGGCTCCAACCCTCATTGATGAAGCCATGGTAAAAGATATGATGCCAGGATCTGTTATTGTTGATATGGCCATTGAAATGGGCGGGAATTGTACGCTTTCTTCTTTAGGAAAGGTTGTTGAAAAACACCATGTTACAATTCTTGGAATTCCCAATCTCCCCTCTCAACTCCCTCAAGATGCAAGCCAACTCTATGCAAAGAATGTGCATGCTTTTTTAGAACTTTTGATTTCTCGAGAAACCCATACATTTGTGGACTCCCTTAAAGATGAAATTTTAATTAAAACGTGCTTAACACCTTCTTTTTATCCTTCAAAATAGGCCTCTTGTCATGTCTGATCTTCTTCACACGTCTTTTCAACTCAATGCTCTTTCCCCCTTTATGATTGGTCTTATTATCTTTGTCTTAGCTGTTTTTGTCGGATACTACGTTGTTTGGAAAGTAACGCCTGCTCTTCATTCTCCCCTGATGGCTGTTACAAATGCCATTTCTTCTGTTATTATTGTTGGCGCTCTTTTAGCCTGTGGGCCTCTTGATCTATCTCTTTCAAAAATATTGGGCTTTGTGGCCGTTATTTTGGCTTCCATTAATATTTTTGGAGGTTTTCTTATTACGCAACGCATGTTGAGTATGTTTAAGAAAAAAGAACGTCCTAAAAAATAAACGTTAACCTCTTTTATAGGTTTTTTCATGACGCCGAATCTTGCAAGCTTTCTTTATCTGATTTCTTCTCTTTGCTTTATTTGGGCTTTAAAAGGCCTTTCTTCTCCTGCATCAGCACGCTACGGAAATTATACCGGTATGATTGGTATGTTGATTGCAACAACGACAACTCTTTTTATGCCCAATGTTTTGAGTCTCGAATGGATCTTAAGCGGTATTTTGATTGGCGGAAGCATTGGAGCTTTCATTGCCTATCGCCTCAAAATGACAGCGCTTCCCCAGCTCATGGCTGCCTTTCATTCGCTTGTCGGGCTTGCTGCTGTTTGTGTCGCTGCAAGCACGCTTGAGAACCCAGACTCTTTTGGCATTGGGGTCTTGGGTCATGTTCCTTTTTCAAATCTTCTTGAAATGGGGATTGGAAGTGCCATTGGTGCCATTACATTCACAGGATCAGTGCTTGCCTTTTCAAAACTGCAAGGTCTTCTTTCTGGAAAACCTCTTTCTTTTAAAGGACAGCATATCTTGAATGCTCTTTTAGGCATCCTTCTTATTGTCCTTATCTTTCTTTTTGCACGGACAGAATCATCTTTCTTATTTTGGGCTCTAACGGGGGTTGCTTTCCTTTTAGGAATTCTGCTGATTCTTCCCATTGGTGGCGCGGATATGCCTGTTGTTGTTTCAATGCTTAACTCTTATTCAGGCTGGGCTGCTTGCGGAATTGGATTCACGCTTTCAAATCCTCTTCTCATAATCACAGGCGCTCTTGTGGGAGCTTCTGGCGCCATCTTAAGCTACATTATGTGTAAAGCCATGAACCGTTCTATTATAAATGTTATTTTAGGAGGGTTTGGAACACCCCAAAACGACGACATACTTTCTTCCTCTCAGACATCTCAGGCCCTCGTTAAAACAGGCAGCGCTGAAGATGCAGCCTACCTCCTTCAAAACGCTCAGTCTGTTATTATTGTCCCAGGATATGGAATGGCGGTTTCTCAAGCGCAACATGTCCTTCGAGAAATGGTTGATCTCTTAAAAAGTAAAAATATCTCTGTTCGGTTTGCAATCCACCCGGTTGCAGGACGTATGCCAGGACATATGAATGTTCTTCTTGCAGAAGCAAATATTCCCTATGAAGACGTTTTTGAACTTGATGAAATTAACCGAGATTTTTCGACGGCAGATGTAGCTTTTGTGATTGGAGCCAACGATATTACAAACCCTGCCGCTAAAAATAATCCTGCAAGTCCAATCTATGGCATGCCTATTCTGGATGTTGAAAAAGCAAAAACCGTTTTATTTTTGAAGCGTTCCATGGCTCCTGGCTATGCAGGCGTCGACAATGAACTTTTTGAGAAAGAAAACACCATGATGCTCTTTGGCGATGCTAAAAAAATGGTTGAGCACATTGTTAAGTCTTTAGATTGATTTTTATAAAAAATAAAAGGCCTTTCTAACTCATAGAAAACATACAATTCCATTTTCATTCTTCTTAAGAGCGTCTCATAAACCTGAGAATCTTTTTTTTAAATTATATAAAATAAGAAGATTAAAGACGTATCGTTATCTTTCTATTTAAAATTATTCAGCTTCAATACCTTATTTTTATGTGAGGATCATCCTTAAAAAAACCTTTTCTTTTCCTTAAGAATTCCTATTTATTATTATGGGTATTATTTCTTTTTATTTTTTGAGGTAAATGAGAAATGTTTTTTAAAAAAATCAAATTTTGGCTCTCTTTATATTTTATAATTATTTCCTTTTTTCAATATGCTTCTTTAAAAGCAATGCAAATTATAGATATTCCTGCAGAAGGGGAGACATGCTCTCTCCATCAGGCGCTGACTTTGCAGAATAACAATAATGTTATTGATAACTGCTTGGCTTCCCTTATGTGCACCGAAAAACAAAAATTTTTAGCAGCAATTCCTGAAGAAGCAGAACATTATTTTTTTAAGGATCTTGCGGATCGTGTCGGTGAAGAAAAAGCTTTGAGAATATTTCCTGTCATTTTTTCTCACACTTATTTTGGAGACGTTGAAAGATTACGCGGGAAAGAAAGCAAAAAGTTACATCCAGATAACAGCCATTTGACTTCTTCTCTCTATTGGATTGGGCACATTATAAATATGCTTAACACAGGGATACCTGGAAGTCATATACGGGACTGGAGCATGGAAGAAGCCATAAAAAATGGAGCCTAGGTGTCCTGTTGCAAACACCCTCTGAAGCAATAGGCTGTTTTGAAAAATATTATGGTGTAGAAAAAAGATTTGGGCATCTTATTTCAAACTGGCGTACAACTGGAACCTCCGGAAATGCAATTTTTGACAATGTCTTTTCTTCCAAATATTTTATGGGAGACTTACTCACAAAATCACAAGAAAGGCAAGAATGCCTTATGCGTCCTCTTGGCTATTTGAGATTCGATTTGATTGAACATATCTATCGTGCCGCCCGAAGCATAATGGCAAAAAGCACACAGGGTGATACATGTGTCCTTTTTGGAAACTCCCCCTATTTAGTTGGTATCACACTTCAACTTTTGAGCTCAGAAAATCCTCATGATTCAACTTATCGTAATCTCGTTTTTTTTCCCTTCTCAGGAAGTCCAAATCGGATTCGAGCAAATAATATTCCTGATTCAAGAGATATTGTTACGCCTGGTCGTTTCAGACATCTTCAAAAAAGACTCCTCCAAAATGGCTTAAGCTCAAAAAATACGTGCTTACAAACCCTCCATTTTATAGATATTGTCGAATCTGGTGGCGGGATTGCTTATGTAATGGAAGAAATTATACGTGATTTCCAAAGTAAAGGAAAACAACCTCCTCTTATGCATGTTTTTACACTTAATACGATTATAACCGAAAATACTGATGATCCTCGGCAAGCCTCTATTGCAGAAAAAAGTGCAAGAGATGGAGAGACTGTTTTATTAACGTTCCCATCTAAAGAAAAACCTCGTTTTCGCGTTCCTGCAACGGTTAGCTACATTTCAGAATACAATCTTCTTGATCTTGGTGAAGGGGATGATAGAAGGTTTCTGCCAAGTTATAATGCGGCCTATTGGAATGATGCATATGATTTCCTGCTTACCTCTCCCCACGCGCCCCCTACAAAAACGCTTCTTGAATACTTTAAAACCCACATTCTAAGATTGAGAAAAGAAGAAAAAAGCCATTAATCTTAGTCTTTATTTTCGAGAAAAGACATTGGCTTATATTGAAAAAGGCTCCTTAAGAAAGAGCTATTTGTTCTGCGCTCGAGTTTCTCGTAATGATAAATTCCCCATAAGAAACTAACGGATATGGGGATTAAAATGATATATATGCCCCAAACCCCTAGAAATTCTGTTAAATAGACGAGCCCAAATGAGATAATCACCGCCATTAAGGACCTTGAGATTCCATAGATAACGCTAATATATGTAAATCTTTTATAAACTGGAAATTGTGCAAAAACAATCGAGCAAGCAGGAATTCCGATGAGTCCTAAGGTTGCTGCAATAATTTGAATAAAAAATATCGTTGAGGGGGTTGGAAAATAAATCATTAAAAAAGGAAAAGCACCTAGGGCGTGTCATCAATTGAGCCAAACGATAGAAGCAATCATATAAATAGCGCC
>JAFEBT010000045.1 GCA_018242545.1 Pseudomonadota bacterium | reverse complement strand
TCTCTTTTCTTTTTAAAAGTCTATTTGTTATTTTAATTTATGGAAATAGTATAACTTGCGGATGTATTAAGATACACCTTAAGAGTTTCTATAAATTTTGGAACATCTCCTGAGAGAAGTTGTGTTACAAAGGTTCTGTAAGATCTTGCATCTGTCTTAAACTTGCTTTCGATCCATTCAACGACTGATGTCATAAAAACCCCTTTTACTTCATAATTAGGGATTTTGACTTGGCAGATATAGGTGATACCATCAAGTTCTTGTTTTGCTTTTTCAGCTGTTAAATACCCTAAAAACAACAAAAGATTATAAAGAGCGTTGGAAGAGGATTTGATATCTGTAAACACCATTTTAGAATTCGCAATCATCTCAATGGTTTCTCCCTTAACAAGCCGTTGTATATCTTCTTGAAACTTATCCATAATAAGCGCTTGTTCGATAAGAGCGGTACTGGCTGTTCCAACCCAATAGGCTTTATACTCTCCTGCATTCGCGAGACAATTCATAATGGACCAGGGGTTATAAATGGTGAGTTCTCCAATGTTGTATTCATTATACCAAGACTTTAAGGTTTGAGCTGTTTCTGGATTTTGATCCATCTTAGACCTATGGAGGAGCATATTGACGTCTTTCTCTGTGAATCCAAAATATTCGGCATACTTTTTATCTAAAATTGAATCTTCTCCAAAATTATTAAGCCCCGAAAAAAGATTTGCTTTTGCAACGCGCAAGATACCTGTCACAATACCTTTTTCAAGATATTCATTCCTTTAAGAGCACTGCTGAGAATTCCCCTGAAAAGACTTAAAACACTCTGAAAATACTTATCTTTCGTAACAGAAATACCCTCTTGTGCAAGTTGAACAGCGTACCAATCATTTAAAGGTGTGTCATATTCATCAATTAAAATGAAAACTTTTTGATCAAAATGCGTAGAAAGCATCTTACTTAAATAAAAAAGGCTTTTTTCTAATTCAGCTAAATCAAATGATTTTGTTATAAATTTTTTAAAGAGTGTTTTTTGAATGTCATCGAGTTTATCACTCTGAAGAAGGTATTTATGGGTCTCATAAAGTCCATAAATAAGCTCTTTAATTTTCATTTGGGTCATCTCAAATTCATTTCCTTTAATCTCTTTAAAAGAGACAAAAATTACGGGAAATTTTCCAAGATAATTTTCTATGATATTGAGATGTTCTCCAATCTTCAATTTTGAGAAGACAGCTTGTTTTTTCGAGAATTCTTCTTCATTGATGTCCCCGTTATTTTTAACAGGGATTCCAAAAAAGTATTGAAGCATTGTCATATTCAGAGTTTTTCCCCATCGGCGTGGACGCGTGATAAGAGTGACGTGATATTCGCTTCCAAGAAGAGCATAAATAAAAGACGTCTTATCAACAAACAGGGTATTGCTGGTTGCCATTTTTTTAAAATCATCAACGCCAATATTTATGGTATAAGTTTTATCTTGCAGCTCTGTTATCCTATGCTTCTTAATTCTTAGAAAATATATCATATAGACGTGTATATTTCTCTTTATTTTTTATCATGTTTTCTTTTTATAACTTGGAACTAAATAATGGAGAATTCTAAGCGTTTGTTGTGTGCGATTGTGAGAAGTGGTCTCATTGAGTTCATTTGTAGCTTGATGAAGAGCAGAAGGATCTGGAAGAGGGTTTGTTTTAATTTTAAAAAGCCCTTTATAAGAAGTTGTCTCTTTCTCAGAATAGCCTGGTATTAAAAATTTTCTTGGTGTTTCTTCTCCAGGGCGAGGACCAATAATTTTATATTTTATATCTTTTTGAGGCGTAAGACCTTTCAAAAGGCACATGAAATCTGCAATCTCTTTTATTTTTATGGGTGTGCTTATCCTTGCTTCATAAAGGGCTCCTGTCTCTTGAGAAGGACTTCCACCTATCAAACAAGCCTTCAAAAACAAGAGGGCAGCATCTTTAAGAGGGATAAAAATACGTTCATCATCAGGTCTGGTGAGAAGTAAAGGTCCCTTATGGCGAATTTCGTCTTCAAAAAGAGCTGTTATAGAACCTGAAGAGTCTATTAAATTATCAAATCGGCAGACAATAAAACGTGTCCCTTGAGGAGAAATTCCGATCGAAGTATCAAAACTTTGGCAAATAATTTCCGAAATCCGTTTTGTAACATCTAAAACATTTTGAGGCTTTGAGCAGGACGTGGAAGAAGCCATACCGACCAGTTTCACATTTTGTGCATGCGCAGCCTCAAGAACATTCCGTGTCCCAAGAATATTTGTAAGCGCAGCTGCATCCGGGTTCATTTCTGCAAAAGGGACGCTTTTAATGGCAGCAAGATGAAACACATAGGTTGGATTTTCTTGCTCAAAAATCTTTAAAAGGCGCTCTTTATTTGTAATGTCACATAAAATATAAGATCGAGAAAGATGAGGGAAGTGCTTTTGAATATAAACATCAAGTTTCAAAAGATTTTCTTCTGAATGATCTATAAAACTAAGATATTGAGGCTTTAAGGAAGCAAGCTTTTGAATAAGCGCCCCTGCTAAAGATCCTCCTGCTCCCGTTATTAAAATACGATGATTATGAATGAATTGATGAAGTACCTCGGAGTCAAAAGAAGAATGATGGATATCAAGAAGGTCTTCCAAGGTTAGAGATCTAAAAATATAAGGCAAATAATCGACCTGAATCTCTGACTTTGAAATAGATGGGATTAATCGTTTGATAGGAGTTTTAAATTCATCCGTTGTTTTCAACAAAAATTGGAAATTTTTTGCAGACTCATTGATATCAATTGCAGCAATAAAATCAAGTTTAATTCCATGTTGATATAAAGTCTTAATGATTGAAGAAAGATTTTGCAGGTCACCTAGAATTGGAATATCCCCAAGTTCTATTTCTTTAGTAGAATTCTTGTCGGTAATGTACCCCACAATCTTAAAAGGAGATTTTTCATGGGAGCAAGATTTTAATATATTCTCTAAAAAAGGGCAGCGTCCTATTAAAAGAATATTTTGTTTAGAAGAAGACGCTTGAGAGGAAAAAATTCCTCGTTCCATCACATCGGTAAGAGAGGCCTCCTGAATAAATCTTGATTTCTTTTCAAAAAACGAAAAATAAAAGACTCTTGGTAGAATAAGGCCCGATAAAAAAACAAAGCCAAGTGCAAAAAGAAAGGAAGCAGGAAATTCTATATTACGCGTGGTTATAAAAAATAAAGGTGCATATACAAGACAACTTAAAATTGCAATTTTTGTATGTTCTAAGACTTGAAGAGAAAGAGGGTATCGAAAAGGTTTTCCATAAAGTCCGCATAAAAACAAAATACCGGCTGTCGAGAGAGAAAATAAAGTTTCTTCAATCGAAAGTATTATAAGAGGAAGTGTTTTAATAAAATGCCTTCCATAGAGAGAAAGCGTTATATAATAAGAAAAGAGCGAAATGATAATATCATGGAAAAAAGCAATAGATCGTTTTTGAGAAATTTTTTTAAAATAAGTTAATCCAACAATTTTTTGTAGAAATTTTTGAATTTTGAGCCAAACAACCTTCCCTGACAAAAAGAAAAAACGCCCCAAAAAAAGAAAACCATGTAGGGTATAATAACCCATTTTTTGAAAAATGAGCCTAATTTTTAAGAAAAACAATGATATAAAAGATTTCACGTGTCCTCTCTTGCGTTAGATAACACGGATAGTTATACTGGAAAAAAAGAATCAAAACAAAACATTTATGATATATATTTAAATGAAGATGCTTTTTATCTTTCCTCGTATGTATAATCATTAATATGCTATAAAATATATATGAGCAAAAAAACGATGTTTTGTTTACAAATCTTCTTATAGCTTTAATTGATCTTTTAAATCTATGATGGGGAATTGTTTTTATGCACAGCTTTTTCTGTAAAGGGAGCTACAAACACAAATTGTAAAGGTAAAATTTCTTCTAAAGACACATCTATATAGTCTCCTTCTTTTGGGAATATAATACGTGTGTCTTTAGACGCAAATTCTGAAATAACCTGTCGACATGCTCCACAGGAAGAAGCTAAAGAAACTTGTGGATTTGTACTTACAACAATCATCTTAAGACGCATATGGGGACCTTCATGCGCTACAGCAGAAAAAATTGCATTACGTTCTGCACATATTGTTAAACCATAAGAGGCATTTTCGACATTACATCCTGTATAGATCTTTCCATTCTCAGTTAAAACCGCAGCTCCAACTTTAAATTTCGAATGTGGGGCGTAAGCATTTTTTGAGGCATCTTTGGCCTTATTTATTAAGATCTCTTTTATATTAGGAGAATCATATGCCATGATTTCATTTATTAAAGTAAAAACTTGTATAGACATTACAAAAAATAACGAATATTCCTTTTTTCATTTAATCCTCTCCTCTAAAATATTTTTCAATAAGACTTTATTTTAACACAATAAAATCTAAACTCTAATATAATCAAAAATTTCAAAAATATTTTAGAGCTGAGAAAATGATTTATTACATAAAAAAACCAACTCCTTAAGTTAATTTTTGTTTAAAAAGGCCTTATATTTCAGATAAAAATTGTACATCCTTTTTCTTCAAGATTATGAATCCAAGACGGGATAATTAAGTGTTTATTAAGCCTAAGATCAAGTTTTTCAAGTCTTGGAAGTGTTTTAAGGGAAAGGGGGAGGGATGTTAAAAGGTTGTCTCTTAAATCGAGAAATCTTAAAGACTTAAGATTTCCAAATGTATCTGGCAATTTTGTTAATTTATTTGACCGAAGATCTAAGTCAGTGAGATGATAAAGTGCAGTTATTGTCTCAGGAAGGTGTTCTAAAAGATTATTTTGAAAAAAAATTTTTCGTAAATTTTTCAGATTTCCAAAAGAAAGAGGGAGTGCTTTTAATGTATTATTTTGTGCATGAAGTTCTTTTAAGGAAGAAAGGTTTGTAAAGGATTCTGGAAATAAAGAAATAAAATTATCATATATTCTAAGTTCAATTAAATTTGATAAATTTCCAATAAAATCAGGAAGTGATGTAAAACAATTTTGGCTTAAATTGAGGTATAAAAGCTTTGCTAAATTTTTACAAGAAACGGGGAGATCTTTAAGTTGGTTACCTGCTAAATATAAAAATCTTAAATTATTAAGAGTTCCTATATTATTGGGAAGTTTTTTTAATTTATTATGTTGTATATCCCATATTTGAAGGTTTTTAAGGTTCTTAATTTTCTCTGAGAGTCTTTTTATTTCATTACAGCTTACATTGACAGTTTCTAAGGAAATCATAGAGAAAAAGGCGTCAGGCAAAGCGGTCAAAGTATTGTTATAAAGACTTAATTTTTTAAGACTCTTCAAGTTTATAATGGTGTCGGGGATAATTGAAATTTGATTTTGATCAAGATATAAAATTTTAAGACCTGTTTGATTAAAAATTTCTTCTGGAAAAGCAGAAAGATTCTGTTTTGTTAAATCTATTAATCCTTTACCTTGAGGCATTTTAAACAGCTCCTAAAAATACGGTTAAAACGTTATTTTAAGAAAAACTTAAAAATTTTTTCATTCTTTTTTTAACTTAGAATAGACTCTTGTAAGTTTACAGTAATCTTCCACGGAAAGGTTTTCAGCACGTTGAGTAGGATTTATTTCTGTTTCTTTAAAAAGAATATCTAGCGGAACATTCAAATCCGCTAAACTTGATCGAATCATTTTTCGTCGTTTTGTAAAAGCACATTTTAAAATAAATTCTAAATCTTTTGAGTCAGCCTGAAATAAGGGTTCTGGGTAAGGGGTTATTTCAACAACGCTTGAAGAAACTTTTGGAGACGGCCAAAAAGCTTCTGGAGGGAGGGTTAAAATAAGTTTTACCTTACATAACCATTGCACTTTAACAGAAAGTCTTCCGTAATTTTTTGAATGAGGGAGAGCAATAATTCGATCAGCAACCTCTTTTTGAAACATTAAGATAAATTTATGAAAAAAAGATGCATGATCCAGCCACTGCATTAAGAGAGGTGTTGCAATATTATAAGGTAAATTCGCAATCACATAACGTGGAGGGTCTCCCAAAGTATAAAGAGGCACTTCTAAAGCATCTGCTTCTTTTAAAATTAATCGCTCTTGATAAACTTTTTTAAGAGAAGCAAGTGCAATTAGGGCTCGCGGATCTTTTTCAAGAGCAATAACTGAATGTGCTTCTGTTTCTAAAAGGGCCCGTGTCAATCCTCCCGGACCTGGGCCAACTTCTATAACAGTTGCTCCTTTTAAAGATCCTGCAGCTTTTGCAATTTTGCGGGTAATATTTAGATCTAAAAGAAAATTTTGTCCCAATGACCGTTTAGCCCACAATTCAGAGGATTTTATCACATCACGAAGTGGGGGAAGCATCATTTACAAAATTAACTTTAAAGACGTGTTTCAATAAAGGCTGCTCGACGAAGGTCCTTAAGGACTCTTCGCGCAACAAGTTCTAATTTTTGATTCATAATTTTCTTTTGAATCATTTCCTTATCCGGTAAAATGTTCTCTTGTGCATCCGCTTCTGATCTTTTACAGACCATAAAAAATCCTATTCCTTGCTCCGTTGGAACGACTTCTGATGGTTGGTCTAAAGGAAGTTTTTTAATTAAATTCTGTAAAGAAGATGGAAGTCTATTTTCAGGAACATTATTAATTGACTCAACTTGGGCATTTATACTTTGCGCTAAAACTTCAAGGTTTTGGCATGTTGGCTTCTCTTTTTTAATTTTATCTATATCCTCTTTTGCTTTTAGAAGGGCTTCTTCAGACTTATCAACAAAAAGATTAATTGCTAATTGCTTAAAATCAATAATACTTTGCTTGGTTTCTCCCGCTTTTTCAATGTCTTGAATGTAAAAAATATATATCCCTTCTTTTGTTACAACGGGATCGCTTATCATTCCTTTTTGTAAATTTGAAAGAGCTTGATCTAAATCTTCTTTAAGTTGTCCTTGCTGAATCCAACCTATATCCCCCCCTTGCGCGGCAGAAGGAGCTTCAGAGAACTGCCTTGCAAACATATCAAAATTTGCCCCATTTCTAAGATCTTTAACAAAATCCTGTGCTGTTTTTAAAACATCCTTTTCTTTAGAGGGTGTATCAATAGAAAGAAAAATCTCCGAAACACGTCGTTGCGGCTTATCGAGTGATTTAGAAATTGTTTTAAGGATATCATCAATTTCTTTATCCGATACATTTACACTCGGCCCATATGCCTCTACAATAAAGCGTATCCAGGCAATATTTGCTTTAACTTGATTTTCTAAAGTTTGAAAAGGAATATTATTACTTTCAAGTAAAACTCTAAGCTGACCTTTTGGCATATTATTGCTTTGTTCAATATCTAAGATGGCTTGTTCAATATCTTCTGGAGAAATTTTAATTCCATTTTTATCAGCTTCTTGAATTTGGAGTTCTTCATCAATAAGTGTTTTTATAAGTTGCTTTTTAAGATGTTGAATAGCTTCTTCTGTATTTGGAATGGAAGATGCAATTAAAACAAGATCAATCCTATTTTTTAAGTCGGATATTGTAATAATTTTATCATTAACAATAGCAGCTATTGTCAGCATATTGTTTTTATTACTTTCTTCAGCAAAAGAAAAACTTGCATTTAAGACGAATAAGAAACTAAAAATCCAAATAGAACTTCTCAAACATAGAAAATTTTTCATTTTTAAGCTCAACTCTTATTTTATGATCCTGAAAAAAACATAATTTTTTTTCTTCCTAATAAGGTATATCTTTCCTTTCTTAAAAGAGCAATGTATAAGTTTTTAATGTTAGAAAGTTAATCTAAGATTTTAAGGATTTTGAATGATTCTTTACCGGTACTTCTTTAAGAATCTCCTGTTTTCAATTTTATCAATAAGTACTATCTTTATTGGGATACTTTTGCTTACCCAATCTTTGCGCTTTATAGAAATACTTGTTGCCCATACAGATGTAAGTAGCTTTAAAAATCTTTTTAAATTTTTTTTATTTTTGCTTCCAGATATTATTGTATTAATCCTCCCTTTCAGCCTCGTTTTCTCAATTTTGTTTATCTATAACAGATTACTTTGGGATCGAGAGTTAACAATCATGAGAGCTATCGGTGTCAGCAACTTTAAAATTGCTCTTCCTGCAATTGGGATGGGAGTTGTCGTTGCATTTTTTATTTTGATTCTTAATTTATTCGTTTTACCAAACTCCATTAAAAATCTTAAAGATTTAGAACATACCCTGAAAGAAACAACCTCCATCTCTTTCATAAAAGAAGGCGAGTTTAATAACTTTCCTGGTCTGACTGTTTATATAAGAGAAAAAAATAAAAAAGGAGAAGTCTCAGGTATTTTTGCTTATGCTCATCCTCCCCATAAGCCTGCGTACATTTTAATTGCCGAAAAAGGGTTTTTAGAAAAAGATCCAGGTTCAAAGCTTCATCTTTTACTTTATAATGGAATCCGCCAGGAAACCAATGAAAATACAGAAAAACAAAACACTCTTTATTTTAAACAAACAATTGTTTCTTTAAAGCCTGAAAAAAAAACTGAGACAACGCGTATACGAAAAATAGGTGAATTTTCTTTAAAAGAACTTTTTAACCCTGATTCAACACAATTTACAAAAGTTGATATTTTAAAAATGTATGTGGAAGGGCACAGCAGAATACTAACTCCTTTTTTAGCTCTAAGCTATGCTCTTATCTCAGTGACAGTGATTCTTCTCGTCCCTTTTCGCAGAACAGGTTTTATGACAAGAATAGTTATAACATTTGGAGGAATTCTTCTTCTTCAAGTTATAAGCCTTATTTTTATTAATTTAGCGACTAAAATTCCAAATTTAATTTGGATTTTTTATGCCTTTATTGGTTTAATTATTATGTTTTCTTTTTATTTTTTGAAAAAGGTAAATTATCTTTCAGATTTTTTTAAATTAAACCATCCTAAATTTGAGAAAAAATGATGACAAAGCTCCCTCTTATAATTTCTCTTTATATTGTACGCATTTTTTCTCTTTGGACGGGAGCTTTATTTAGTATTATTTATTCTTTAATTTTACTTTTTGAATTTGTTGAGCTTATGCGACGAGCTTCTACTAAAACGGATGTAGGCTTATCTCTTATTTTCAAAATGGCCTTTTTAAAAACGCCGTTTATAATTCAAAAAATTATTCCATTGCTGATCCTTTTTGCAACAGTATTAACATTTAAACGGCTTCATAAATATTATGAACTTATTGTTATGAGGACATCTGGTCTTTCAGTAGCACAAATATTGCTTCCAATTTTATCCGCTGTCTTCTTGTTTTCTTGCTTTGACCTTATCGTTTTTAATCCATTAAGTGCGGCTTTAAAAAAACAGTTTGAGAGCTTAGAGCTCCGTTATTTAAAGCAAAAATCAAGTCAGCTTACACTTTCTGATACGGGCCTGTGGTTAAAACAGCAAGAAGAAAACGGTTATACAATTATTCGAGCAGAACGCATAGATCTTCAACTAAAAAATCTTTCAGGGGTTTCGCTTTTCATTTTTGATAACCCTGATGTTTTTAAAGAGCAGATCAATGCGAAGACAGCTTTTATAAAATCTGGATATTGGGAACTTATTTCTGCTTCTCAAAAATTTTCTCATGAAAATCCTGTTTTTCATGCTAAAACTTTATTTAAAACAGATTTTACACTAGAAGGGATTGAAGATCATTTCACGCCACCAGAAACGCTTTCATTTTGGGAGCTTCCATCTTTCATTAAAATTTTGGAACGTGCTGGATTTTCTGGGATATCTCACCGTTTTTACTGGGAATCGCTTTTAGCTAAACCCTTTTTCATGCTTGGAATGGTCCTTTTAGCGGCCTGTTTCTCCTTCCATTGGGAAAGAGCACAATCTTGGGGATGGACAATTTGCAAAACGACTTTAGCAGGGTTTTCACTTTATATCCTAAATGATGTAATGAGAGCCCTTGCTTTATCTATGACAATCCCTATCGGCCTTGCTTTATGGGTGCCTGCAATAAGTATAATTCTCATCAGCATTTCCTTCCTTTTACATGTGGAGAATGGATAAAAAATGGATGTTTTTATAAAACATATAAAAAAAGTATTTTTCTATGGTTTTGTTAGCTCTTTAATCTTTTTGAAAAAAGAAGGATATGCTCAAGAAAAAACAAACGGGGTTAAGGAAAATCCTATTTTAAATCTCGCGTTTTCTAAAAATCAAAACGATCCAGAAGTTCCTGTTTTTTTAGAAGCAGACGAAGTAACATTTGATGAAGTTCTTGCTACGACGACGGCACGTGGAAATGTACGTATTATAAGGACAACAAAGGACGGTATGGTTGTTCTTGAAGCAGATACCATTACCGTCAATGAAAAAAACCATCTTGTAACTGCAAGTGGCAATGTTGTTATTTTTGAACCAACTGGAGACGTCTACAAAGCCAATTATATAGAGCTTACGGATGATCTTAAAAAAGGATTTATTAAAACTGTCAGACTTTTAACCAAAGATAACCGACGCATAAGTGCTATTTCTGCTAATCGCGTTGAAGAGGGTTTGACAACTTTTGAAAAAGTTGTCTATTCGCCTTGTAATCTTTGTAAAGAAAATCCCGAAGATCCTCCTTTATGGCAAATTAAAGCTATAAAGGTTGTTCGAGATGAATCCAAAGGAGACGTAAATTATCATGATGTTTGGATGGAGTTTGCAGGAACGCCAGTATTTTATACCCCTTATTTAAGCCATGCAGATCCTATAATAAAAAAACGAAGTGGGATATTAACACCTTATTTTGGGGGATCAAGTGGACTTGGTGCTTTTACAGGGGTTCCTTATCATTATGTTATAAATGATTCACAAGATATGACTTTGACACCCCTTGTCATGACCAAACAAACCCCTGTGCTCATTGCTGAATATCGTCAAAGATTTTCAAATGGGGCTTGGGAAACTCTTGGAAGTATTACAGAATCGAAACGAATTGCTGAATCTGCTGGAAAATCAGTTCAAAAATCGAAAGAAGTTCGTGGGCATATTCAAAGTCAATGGATTTTTAATCTCGATGAAACATGGAGAACGGGTGGTATGATTAACCGCGCTTCTGATCCCACTTATATTAGAAAATATTCTTTTAACGATGTTGAAAGCCCTCAAACCTCTAGCTTAGATAGCACTCTCTATACAGAAGGATTTTATGATAGAAGTTATGCAGACATCCGAGGGTATGCATTTCAGCCTACACGCGTTGAACAATCCCAAAGTATAACACCATACATCTTACCCCTTGCTTCTTATTCATATGTAAGTCCTCAACGCCAAAGAGGAGATCATTTTTTTAGTAACAATTCCCTTCTTTTACTGAATCGTTCTGTTGGAACAAATGTGAGGCGTCTTTCTGTGGAAGGAGGGTGGGAAATGCCTTTTATGGGGGAAATTGGTGAATTATATACATTTACAACGAGCTTAAGAGGAGACGCTTACGATATTGATAGATATAAAACACAACCGAGCACTCAGTATTTCAAGGGTGAAAAAGGTCGTTTATTTCCTCAGTTTGCTCTAGATTGTCGTTATCCACTTTTTAATAATAATGAGATAATGCCAACTCTTATCGCGCCAGAAATCCAATTTGTTGCTGCTCCAAATGGCTTGAATAATACAAATATTCCGAATGAAGATAGTCTTGATT
This sequence comes from Pseudomonadota bacterium, assembly GCA_018242545.1. Taxonomy (NCBI): domain Bacteria; kingdom Pseudomonadati; phylum Pseudomonadota; species Pseudomonadota bacterium. Next base: position 4,003 of record JAFEBT010000045.1, on the reverse strand, counting down.
TTGAATTTGATGAAACCAATATTTTTAGAAGAGATCGTTTTCCTGGATTAGATGTTCTTGATACTGGCCAACGCTTTAATTATGGATCAACCATAGAAATTTATCCCGAGAAAATCAAAAGTGTTTCTTTTTTTCTTGGGCAAAGCTATGAGTTTTCAAAAAACAAGTTTATTCCAGAAGGTCTTGGGATTCACAAAGGGTTTTCAGATATTATTGGGAATTTTATTGTTAATCCGTCGGGCGATACAAAACTTCGATACCGTGTCTTATGGGATAAAAACACACTAAGAGCTCTGCGCAATCAAGTTGGAGCTGACATCGGGCCAGCCATTTTTAGAGTAAGTGCTAATTACCTCTTTGTTGCAAAAAATAATTTAGATACTTCTTTTAATGGAAAAGAACAAATTTCAGGATCCATAAGTTCTCAATTTACAACCGATTGGAAAGCCGTATTTCAAGCTTCTCGAAATTTAGGAAGGAGGAGCAGCAATCTAGCTCAAAGCTATGGTGTTATTTATGAAGATGAGTGTTTTATTTTTAAAACATCCTTTATTCGTACATTCTATCAAGATCGTGATATTCGCCCAGATAACATGATTTTATTTTCACTTTCTTTTAAAACCATCGGAGATGTTGATTTTAAAGGATTGAAAATCGGCGCTAAAAATCGTCAAGAAAAGGCGCAAAAACTACTTGGAAACTAAGGAAATTTCTAAATGATAAATCCCTGTCAAAATTGTTTTTTTAAGAGTTTGTATCTCTTTTTAGGAATTTTAACGTTAAGTGCGTGCAGTGAGAATCTTGATAATTTTCCGAATTTAGCAGGAGTAGGGGAGCGCCCCGTTTCTCCCTCTTTAAAAAAAGCTCAAAACGAAATTTCCACATTAGAAAAGGACCGTACCCTTATTTTAAAAAAAACGTCTTAGAAAATTTCTAAATTTATAAAAGAAAGTTTTTACTTATTCATTCTTAAACTAAGATAGTAACCCTAAATTATCGCACAGAAGGAAAGTATACATAAAAAACCAGTAAGATAGCTCACAGGTAAAAGACCGATTCTTCTTTTTTATTGAGAAATTCAAGAAAAATTTACTTTATGATACTATATCGTAAAGTTCTTAATAAAGTTCTTAATAGAGAGTAAAATTTTATTAGATAAATAAGAAATGAACTTGGTAAGAAAGTAATCTTGGTTATTAAAATTTTTCTTACAAATAATGAAAATAATAAAGTCTCCATAAGAGATGTAAATAAAACATTCACCGTTTTTAAAATATTGTATAATAACTTTGAATTTTTCGAAAAATTCCTATATTGATAAAAATACAAAATTTTATTTAATTTTAATTAGGTAATTTCCATGCAGAACTTTTTTAAGTCATCTCACAAACAAAATTATATATTAGGTCTTATATTTGGAGTTATATTTTTTTCTAGCTTTCCAAGTTTTGCAATGGAATGCGATGATAAACCTGGAGTTCTTCAAACTTCTCCTGCTCCAAAAAGGAGATCACTTAATGAGAAAACAATAAAAAAATATATCAGAAATGCATGCATATCAATTTTTTATCCATTTGCAAATAATCTCGAGGCAGAGACAAAAGAGCATGTTCTTTTTTTAAAAAGCATAAAAGCACATGATGAAGTGCCGTCCTCAGACAAAATTGATGCAGCTTCCCATTTGCTTTTTTCATCTTTTCTTAATGAAGAAGAAAAAGAAGAAGAAAGACGTTTTCTTCAAGATTTGCAACAAAGAGAAAGCACGCCTTTTGAAGATAAAGTAAGAATTCCCAGCATTCTAGGTTTATGGGATTCTTCGGAACGTTTTATAGAAAAGTCACCTACAGAGCTTGAAAAAGCTCAAGAGCTAAAAAGAAAGCAAATCAGCTTTTTAGAAACACTCCAAAAAAGAGAAACTTGTAAAACAAATCAAATACAAATAGCGTGTAAGCTGCTTAGTGTTCCAATTTATTGCCAAGATGCAAAAGATCAACAATTAAGCTTGTTAAGGGATATATTTGAGAGTGACACAGTAAGCTTAGAGGTTCGGATTGATGCAGCAAATGGCCTTATGAATTATAGTACGCTTAAAGAAGAACAACAAAAGTTCCTAAAATTTTTAAAGGAAATGTTAGCGTCCGAGAGTGCGCCTTTAACATCTCGTATCGATGTGGCACTTGATATTATATTATGGGGCGCCTCTTATGATGATACGACAGGGCTTCCAAAGGATGAATCTTCCTTAAAGGAAGCACGCTCGGCACAAGAGTTTCTTTTCTCTTTGTTTCAAAATCCCTCTTTATCTTTCTCTAGCCAAGCTGAAGTTGCTGAAGGCCTTCTTTTTTGTGATCATATATATAAATTAAAAAATATAGAGAAATCTAAACAAGAACGGCTTTATTCATTTTTTTTGAAAGCCTTAACAGACCCAAACACAACTCCCTCATCTTTTCTGACAGCGCTTCGTAGTCTTTGCGAATGTTCTCCTGAGTCTTTTCCTTCCTATAGGCTGAAAGGCCAAAATTTTCTTTTGTCACGTTTTGAAAGAAATCCTGAATTGTTTATTGAAGACAACGATTTGCAAGCGTTATTGGAAGATGTTTCCGCCCAGGTTCAACGCGCATCATTTCAACATCGATTATGGTCTTTACTCCTTAAATTTCTAGAACTTCCTCAAACTGAAAGAGAAGATATAGCCGCTTGTATAAGAATTGCAAAAAATATAATTTCTTCTTCCGATGCTAAAGCGGAAGATAAGGAAAGAGGCTATAATGTATTGCTTGTTATACTTGAAGCCAAAGGTAGTTCTTTATTTTTTGCAAAAAGGATAGAGCTTATAAATGACATTGTTGAATATGGAAATTCATTTCAAAAAGAAAAGAGTTATTCTTTATTAAAATCTTGGTGTGAAAAAGACCCTTCATTTTCTAAGGCTCTTACGTCAAATCAAAGTTTTCTGAGGCAGATTAATTCTGATTTTAATAAGATTAAAAGAGAAGAGGGTATGCCGAGTTATTTGCCTGTGATGGTAGATGTTGCACTTCTTCTGCTTGAGGATAAGGCAAAGGCTATATCTACATACGATCATGAGCAAATGGTAGGGAAAATTTTTGACTATGGGAATGAGGCACAAAGAGAGCAATGTTGTGCTTTATTATCTTCTAATATTTCTGCTTGTCCCGATATGCCTTTTAAAATGTATGTACATGATTTAAAAATGGTTTTTGCATATGGCACTCAAACACAACAAGACACGTTAACCGCGCATCTTTTAACGCAAAACTCTGAGAGACGGCAAGATGTTGTAACAGCTCTCATTTCCTATACGGAAGCAGAAATGAGAGGAACTTTGATTCTAATATTAAACTTAATTAAAAATACTTCTCTCCTGCCTGAAGACATAACTTCATACCTAAGCTTTATAAATAGTGTAGAATGCATAATAAAAATAGAGGCAACAAAAACGCTTCGGAATGATGTTTTATTACATATTTTTGAAAATGATAAAACACCGATAGATTCTTGGAATGAAGTTGTTAGAGATATCTTTAGATTTGGCACACGAGAAGAAAAAGAACGGGTCACCAGCACTCTTTTAAATATACTACATAATCCCACAAGTCCCCTTTCTCGGAAAATTTCTGCTGCAGAAAGACTCATCATGACGTCACGTAATGAAGATGTTAGAAGAGAAGCCTTTTCTATTTTAATGAACATATCTCAAAACCCAGACACCTCTCAAGATATACAATCACGACTTGTTCGAATATTTTCAACATACGGGACCCCTGAATCTCTCAGTTGGGATCACATCCAAAACTTTTCGCAATTACATTCTGGTCAGAATATATCCTTAGAGCAGCGGAGAGATTTACATAATCTCATACGTCCCTTTTTTGGAAGGCTAACTAGGGCGTGTCATCAATTGAGCCAAAAGATAGAAGCAACCATATAAATAGCGCCTAGAAAATTTTGAGATGTCTTATCGTACCGAGTTGCAATT
>JAFEBT010000044.1 GCA_018242545.1 Pseudomonadota bacterium | reverse complement strand
CCTCAATGTCTCTTCTTTCTCCTTCTTTGTCAATTTAATTGATGACACGCCCTAAAGATCGTTTGAACGGATTGACATTTTTTAGAAGAAAGCTACAATAAAAACATAATCATCAAGAGATGATCTTTACGTAGTTTGAGTAAATAATGACGAAACAAAAGGTTCTGTTATTAAAAAAGAAAAAATAAGAACAGAACAAAGATCCTTAAGTATGGCATTTTTTATAGTGGATCTTATTTCTTTAAAATCTTTCCCAATATTTAAAACAATACCTTAAAAAGGAAAACAACCATGCGCACAAAACTTATCCTCCCCCCTTTAAAAGCTTTTAAAATAGCGATAATTTGTTTTATTATGCTCTCCTATACAGAAATCTATGCGGCCAATATAGAAACGGAAAAACTTTGGGTTGTTAAATGCTACGGAATGACAAATAATATAACCAAATGTACGGACTGCTGTTTACAACATACTTCCATTAACGAAGAAGACTGTTCTTTAGTTTGTAAGCAATGCCAGGAAGGCGCTTTTTTCTTCTGAGTAAAACAATTAATAAACGTTTTATTCTGCGTGAACCTTAAGAGAATTAACAAAGATATCTTAACGCCTATAAAATTCTTTTCTAAAAATTCTCATATTTAAGAAATAAAAGATTTAAAGAATGATCCAAAGCTTGAAGCGTTTGTGAAAGATCGCCTGTTTCTTCATCAATCCATACACGAAGCGTAAGACTAAAAACGATAAGAAGTGCCCATTTTTTTGGAAAATGAGGTTCAATTCCCACCTCCTTTAAAATTGATTCCATGCTTTTTAGAAGAAAAGGCGTAATATCCTTTAAAAAAAGAAGATTTCTTCCCTCATAAAAGAAAGTTTTTTCAATCTCTTTAATAAGATGTTTCAGCCCATTTTTATAAGGATCAAGAGCTTCAATGCGCACCATACAACACTCAAACAATGCCTCTTTAAGAGTAAGAGATAAATCCTCAGGAGCCAATGTTATTTTATCTAAACTCTTTAAAAGAGCTTTTAGAAAATCAATGGGCTCAGGGAATTGAGATTTTAAAGAGGCACCATCAAGAAGAAGTTCTTGCGCAAGATTTTCATAAGAGACATTATAAAAACCCACTTCTCCTACTTTTTCAAAAAAAACTTTTAAAATAGAAGTCTCATCCATCTTAAAGGTCCTCTTTACAAAGAAGTGGGTTTTTGAGATTCTTTCTTATTTTGGACCCAACATCATAATCATTTGGCGTCCTTCAAATTTTGGATCAAGTTCAACCTTTGCAAGAAGCTCCATATCTGATTTCATGCGTTCTAAAACTTTAAGTCCAAGCTCATGATGACTAATTTCACGTCCTTTAAATCTCAGAACAACTTTTACTTTATTCCCCTCTTCAATAAAGCGTTTCATCGCTCTTAGCTTAACCTGATAATCATTTTCATCCGTTACAGGACGCACCTTAATTTCTTTAATTTCAACAACTTTTTGTTTCTTACGCGCAGCTGCAAGTTTCTTTTGTTCATGGTATTTATATTTTCCATAATCGAGTATTTTGCAAACAGGAGGGTCAGCATCTGGAGAAACCTCTACAAGGTCAAGTCCTGCGTCTAAAGCACGATCAAGCGCGTCTTTGCGACTCAAAACACCAATCATCTCACCATTTTCTCCCACAACACGCACTTGGGGTGCCCGTATTGCTGAATTAAGACGCGGGCCTTCTGATGGCGCACGACCATCTCGCAACCTTGATGTTGTCTCTGAGTCCTCAGAGCGTTTGGCGGGACCTTGAAATGGACCTCTCGGAGTCGTTGAATTTGTATCTTTCATGGAACTAATAATTGTCTCCTTTAGTTATTATATTGAACACACATTTTCTTTAAAAGGCCCTTTGCCTTCTGAAGAAAGTTTAGCAATTGCATCAGGAAGTGCAAGTGTTTCTTGCCCTTCTTTTCCTAATATACGAAGCGTAACCTGATTTAATTCGGCTTCCTTTTTACCAATAATCATTAAAACAGGGACTTTTTGAAGGCTATGTTCCCGAATTTTATAAGAAATTTTTTCATTTCTAAAATCTCCTTCAGCTCTTAACCCCGCATTCCTTAGAGCTTCAAGAGCATGTTTTCCGTAGTCATCTGCTTCAGATGTAATCGTTAAAACCTGAACTTGAATAGGTGCCAGCCAAAAAGGAAACTTCCCAGCAAAATTTTCAATTAAAATTCCAATAAATCGTTCCATTGATCCAAAAATAGCACGATGAATCATAACAGGAATATGTTTCTGACCGTCTTCTCCAATATAAGAAGCGGCAAGACGTTCTGGTAAAATAAAATCAACTTGTAGCGTTCCTAATTGCCAATCCCGTCCAATCGCATCTTTTAGAACGAATTCAAGCTTAGGACCATAAAAAGCTCCTTCCCCTGGATTCATAACAAGCTCTATTCCAGAAGCCTCAGCAGCCTCTCTCAGAGCTTTTTCAGCTTTATCCCAAACTTCATCCGAACCTGCACGTTTTAAAGGACGATCTGAAAATTTGACAACAATATCTTCAAACCCAAAATCTTTGTAAATCGACCGTAAGAGAGAACAAAAATTGCTTGTTTCGTCCTTAATTTGCTCCGGTGTACAAAAAATGTGGGCATCATCTTGAACAAGACTGCGCACACGCATAAGGCCATGAAGGGATCCAGACGGTTCGTTTCGATGACAAGAGCCAAATTCAGAAAACCTTAAAGGAAGATCCCGATAGCTCTTAATTCCTTGTTTAAAAATTTGGACATGACCCGGGCAGCTCATTGGCTTTATCGCAAGATCCCGATCTTCATCTTTTAAAACAAACATTTCATCTCGGAATTTTTCCCAATGTCCAGATGCTTCCCATAAACTTCGATCTAAAATCTCTGGCGTATGGACTTCCTGATATCTTTGTTTGGAAAGGCGTTTTCTCATATAATTTTGCAAAAGCACATAAAGGGTCCATCCTTTAGGATGCCAAAAAACGCTCCCACGCGCCTCTTCTTGAAGATGGAATAAATTCATCTCAGATCCTAATTTACGATGGTCTCTCTTTTCAGCTTCTTCGAGCTGATATAAATAATCTTTAAGCTCTTTTTCTGTTGCCCAAGCGGTTCCATACATGCGTTGTAACATAGGATTTTTAGAATCCCCACGCCAATAGGCCCCAGCAAGCTTCATAAGTTTAAAATGTTTTCCAATTTTGCCCGTCGAGGGGAGATGGGGTCCACGACAAAGATCGACAAACTTACCTTGTCGATAAAGCGTAATTGTTTCTTTCTGAGGAATACTTTCTATAAGCTCTGCTTTAAAAGTTTCACCTTGCCCTTTAAAAAAAGCCAAAGCCTCATCACGTGACCATTCTTCGCGTTCAAAAGGCGTATTGCGATCAATAATCTCCCTCATTTTTTTCTCAATTTTCTCAAAATCTTCTGTCGAAAAGGTTTCTTTTCGATAAAAATCATAATAAAAACCGTTTTCAATAGCAGGACCAATGGTAATTTGTGTCTCAGGATAGAGCTCTTTGACAGCTTCTGCTAAAATATGCGCCGTATCATGCCGCAAAATCTCAAGCCCTTCTGGATCTTGACGTGTTATAATTTCAACAGAAGCATCTTCTTCTATAGGGCGCGTTAAATCTCTTAATGCGCCATTTACACGAATCGCGACAGCATCTTCTGCCAATCGTTTCCCAATGGAAGCTGCGATACGTTCTCCCGTCAGACATTCTTTGCGCGAATATGTCTGCAAAGATCCATCTTTTAATTTTATCTCAATACTATCTCGCATCTTTTAACCCTTAAAATCCTTTTTTAGAACCTCTGTTTTATGCTCTAAAAGGTTTTTCCATACATGATCAACTTCTAACCTACTTAAATCTTTTTCACACAGATAACAAACCTTTTTTCCCTTTGGCCCACAAAGATCAGGATTTGATGCATTTAAATTAAAAAGAACAGTACTTGGACATCCACTCAATGCAAGCAGATGCATGGGACCTGTATCATTTCCAAGAGCACATAAAGCATGTGCTCCTAAATGCGCCAGATCCACAAAATTTGTTTTGCCAATAAGATTTATAAGAAAAGGCTGTCCTGGTTTAAAGGCGTCATTTAAATTTTTCTCTCCACCCCCCCCGATAATAACAGTTGTTATTCTCTGTGCTTGCAAACGCTTTAAGATTTCGAGCCATCCTTGAAGAGGCCATCTTTTGTCAAGGCGCGTTGGGGCACCTCCTGGAACAAGAATAACAAAAGGTCTTTGAGAATGGATAACATCAAGAACTTCATCGGATGCTTTCTTCTTTCGTAAAAATGAGAGATCTGGAAAAGGAACGTCAAAAAGACCAGCATCGTTCAATTGTTCTTTTTGCCTTTCAAGGGTGTGTTGAAGATCTCTATGTTTATTTTTATGCGGGTAAGTACATCCATAGGCAATGCCAGAAAACTCTCCGCGCCATCCCATAAGCCTTAAATAATAAAAATAACGCGAGGTATGTGAAGACGTCTGCAAATCATAAATCACTTCAAAATTCTCAGATTTAAGAAAAAAAATCCGCTTCAAAAGCTTGAAAATTTGCCTTCCTTTTAAACGCGGGAAAGCCATAACCGCATTAAAATAACCGGAATCTTCAGCAATTTCTTTAAAAGCTGGTGTTGTTAAAAGCGTCACATGATCATTTTTGTAATGATCTCGAATGGCCTTAAAAGGCCCCAAGGCTTGCAGGAAATCTCCTAAAGCCCCAAGTTTAATAACTAAAATTTTTTTCATTTAAGACTTCTTTATAAATATCAAGCGTTCGTGCGCACATAATATCCTTTGCAAATTCGGTTTCAACTCTTGATCGGCCTGCTTCTCCTAACTTCATTCTTTCTGACTTGTTAAGAGATAACATGACGTTCAGGACTTCTGTCAATGATTCAGTGTCCCGGGCTTTAAAAAAAAAGCCATTTATTTGATCTTGAACAATTTCAAGAGCTCCTCCATGATCTGGGGCAACCACAGGCTTTACCATCGCAAAAGCTTCAATCATGATGCGTCCAAAAGCTTCAGGATCCGTTGAAGCAGAAATAACAATATCAGCAAGTGATAAAACAAGAGGCATATCTGAGCGATGTCCCACAATTTTAACATGATCAGATAAATTCTTTTCCATTATAAAATATTCCAACTGCTGGCGATATTCATGACGCCCCTGATCATCTCCGACAAGAAGCGCAAAATAGTTTTTTGTCTTTAGGTTGTGGAGGGCTTCTAAAAACATCATTTGCCCTTTCCAAGATGTAAGGCGGCCTGGCAAAATTAAAAGAGGATATCCCGTCTCTTGAGGAAGACCCATTTCTTTCCTAAGCGTTTGTTTTTGAGCTTCAGAAATTTTTTGAGGATCGAAGACGCTCAGATCAACACCTCTTGGAATAATGCGAATTTTATCAAAAGGCGTTTTATAAAAAGAGTTTATATGCTGTCCTATAAATTTTGAATTCGCAATAACAACTTCTCCTTTTGTCATAATACGATTGTATTCTTTCTTAAAAAGACCTGATGTATTATACGTGCCATGAAACGTTGTCACAAAAGGAATACATGCTTGCTGAGCTGCCCTATAAGCACTCCAGGCTGGTGCCCTGCTGCGCGCATGAATCAGTGAAACTTTTTCTTCTTTCACAAGGTTAAAAAGTATTTTTGAATTTCTCCAAATCTTCCAAGGGTTTTTAGACTTTAAAGAAAGATCAAAGTGAAGAGCTCCTAATTTTTCAAGAGGTTCACGCAGACGTCCTCCTTGAGAGGCAACCAATGCCCTTACCCCTTTTTTAAGAAGAGCTTCTGCAATATCAAGCGTTGTTTGCTCAACACCTCCTGTTTCAAGACTGGGTAATACCTGTAAAATTGTTGGAAAACTCATTAAAACAACCTTTTTTGATAAATATCTTTTAATCCCTCACGAAAAGTTGGAAATTTTAAATCTCTTTCCAAAAATTTTTTCATTTTTAGATTGGACACACGTCTCTTTTCTTTCAAAAATGAGGGATGCACCACATCTTCTTCTTTATCACTTTTTATTTTCAAAAAGTTTTCCTCTTGCATGAGAGAATAAGCATAAGACTGGACACTTTCAAAAGAAGCAGGCAGATCATCTGCTCCATTAAATATGGAAAACTTTGAAGACAGTGACAACGATTTAAGCAAAAATGTACAAATGTCATCCACATGAATCCGAGAAAAAAGATGATGAGACACCTCTTTTGGGAATTCTTTTCCTTCTTTCATTCTTTGGAAAATATTTCGATAAGGTCCATATATTCCAGCCAGTCTATAAATTAAAAGAGAAGATCCCTGCTGTTCAGCAAAATCTTTCCAAGCAACTTCAGATTTTAAACGTCTTAGCCCCTCAGGACTCTGTGCACGTGTTTCAGAGTTTTCGTTTACCCAATGTCCTTGATGATCGCCATAAACAGAAGTGCTTGAAAGATACCCTATCCAAGATGGAGTATGCTGTTGTCTTTTTAAAAACAACAGTCCTGCATCGCCCTCTTCTTCAGGTGGAATTGAGGATAAAACATGACTTATGTTTTCCAAGGAAGAGACTGCCGAAAATAAGACCGGCGTAAAACCGAGTTCTTTTAAATGGGAGTGAGAATAAGGTGTACGCGTCGTCGCATATACCTTCCATCCTTCTTTATAAAGATGGTAGCCCAAGCGCTCTCCAACATACCCACATCCGAGAAATAAAATTGTTTTTTGAGGCAAAGTTTTTCCTAAATTCTAAAAATCAAGATGATCATAAATTTCATCTGGAGGGATTCCAGGGATACGATCTTTCAAAAGGCTTCGATAACTTGGGCGACATTTAAGGCGCGCATACCATTCCTTTGCATGCTTATAATCATCCCATTTAATATTTCCAAAGTAATCAACCGTAGACAAATGAGAGGCTGCCGCGATATCTGCCACCGAAAGAGATTCTCCGACAAGCCAATGTCTTTCTTTAATTAAAGAATCTAAATAAGCCATATGCCCTGGAATAAAATTTAAGGATTTTCGGATACGTGCAGAGTCAGGCCCTCCATGCCCAACCACACGTTTAAAAATCCGCTCAAATAACAAAGGACCACTCACTTCAAGAAAAAATTTCTCATCAAACCACGCAATTAATCTTAAAACCTCTGCACGTATCAGAGGTGTATCGCCTAAAAGAGGCCTTTCTGTATAGGTTTCATCTAAATATTGGCAAATAGCCTGGCTATGAGAAATAACATGTTCTTTTGGAGGACGACGTGGATCTACTAAAATATTTTCAATAAGAACGGGAACTTGACCAGCAGGATTGAATTTTAAAAATTCAGGGCGACGCTTCCAAATAGGTTCATAAATCAGCGTGGCTTCTAGTTTTTTTTCACTCAGGACGACCCGTACCTTCCTTGAAAACGGACAGAGTGGAAAATGATACAATTGTCTCATAGAGGTTCTTTCTCAGTCTTTCTATATTATAGCATCGATTTAATCTAATCAAGATTGCGGTCCTTGATCAAGAGAAGATCGTTTTTTCCTCTTCTAATCGAAAAGAAAGTGTCCTTTCAACAGAAGCAAACGTTGGTTTTCCATTTTTAAAAGCAGGCTTAAAAATAAGAGTTTTTGCATGCTGCATCGCATATGTATCAAGTAGATCCCACCCACTTCCTTTTTGAACAGAGATTTTTGACACCTCTCCTTTTTGATCAATTGTTAAAAGAAGAACAACATCACCTTCTAAGCCCTGACGGCGTGCTTCTTCAGGATAAGATATATTTTCTTCTTTTAAGATTTCTGGCCCCCTTAAAACAGAATCTATGGGTGCAAGGAGGGCATTAACAGAAGAATTTTGAGGAATTTCATTGTCTTTGGTGAATACAAAACTCCCTTTTGTCTCTGGCAAATTTTCAAGATTTTCATTTTTAAAGTTGAAGATTTCTCTTTTCCTGTTGTGCTGAAGAGAGGAAGATTTTTGTTCTTCTTTTTTCTTTTCTTTATAAGAAAGATCTTTTTCTTGGTTTCTTAATTGAAGAGAAGAATCATGCGCATAGGGGGAAGGAGAACGAGATGATTCTTCAAAGAGGAGACATATGGGAAAAGAAGAAGGCAGATTTGAAGAAACTTTAAATACCTGAATCTGCCCAAAATTTAAGAAAAGAATCCCCAAAAGAAGTCCATTTATCAAAAAAGAAAAAATGTACCCCCATCCTTCACTACCATACGCTCCTTTTCCATTAAAAAAGGATATCCTTTTTTCCCTTTTCATCATTCCTGAGGTCATAGGAGATTTCATAAATGTCTCTTATCCACTTGTTGTGCATAAGTTTCGCGTGAGAAAGCAAGACAAATCGCTGCCAAAACAAGTCCAATTGGAATAAAGAGAAGAGATATCTTAAAGCTCGACAGACTATAAAGCTTTTCCGCGCTCTTCATACTCCCCTTATTTAAAAAATCAAGAGAAACACCTATAAGATATTGAAAAAGTCCAGGAACAATCATACACACAAAGTTGCCAAATCCTGACGCAATGGCAGAAGCATTTGGAGGATTATTTTCACGTATGAGTGCAAAAAGAATCATATGAGACCCCAGGCACACTCCAAGAACAATCATTAAAAAAGCCATAAAAGCAAAAGAAAGATCTGGAACATAAATCGCAATACTAATTGAAATAAAGGCTCCAAACGTTCCTATAAAAAGAGGAATTTTGCGCCGTTTCCACGAATCCGAAAGCCATCCAAAAAGAGGAGCACCCCCAGTAATTCCGATGAAAATTAGAGAAATCAAAAATGAGGCTTTTGTTCCTCCATAAGAACAACTTTTCATGATGAAAGGAAAGCCCCAGAGTTCTCCAAAACAAGTAATAGGAATATAGATAAAAGCTGCAAAAGCCCCAATATACCAGCTTTGAGGATTTAAAATTACGCCTTTAAATGTTTTCCATACCTTTCCAGAATTCTCTCCTTTTTTTGAATGCTCAACAGCTTCTAACTTTTGTGAAGAGGGATGATCCTTTACAAAAAACCATAAAGCGAAGGCATTTAAAAGGCCAATCCCACATAAAATAAAAAGACTCATGCGCCATCCCACGCAATTTACAAGAATTTCTAAAGGCGTATTGGCCAGTGTTGCGCCAATAGTTCCAAACGTAAGCGTAAACCCTGCAAAGAAGGCAAATTGAGAAGATGGGAACCAATTTCCTGCAAGTTTAAAGGTTCCAATAATAGCAAAAGCCGACCCAAATCCAATCATAAATCGTGACACGCCTGCAACGATTGGTTCTGTGGCCAAGCCAAATGCCAAAATACTCACAGCACAAATAACAGCCGCCATAGTAAGAATATTTTTAGGACCAAATCGATCAATCAGCATACCAGCTGGAACCTGCATGGATGCATAGGCCCAATAATAAAGTGAAACAATGAATCCAAGGCCCTCTGCATCAAGCATGAAATCCTTTTGAAGCTGCGTTTGCATCACGCTTGGTGACGCTCTTAAAAAGAACTCATATCCATAGAAAAAAGCAGCAATAGACCAAATTGAAAGAGCTTTTATATTTTTTTTGTTAAGAAATAGCCGATTGAGATGGTGACGTAGGCCCATTTTAGGAATCTCCAAAATTTAAAAAACACTAAAATCAAATTATTATTTAAAAATCAAACAATGCCCCCACAGGGGCTGAGGCAATAATTTGTCGATTTGGCAAAAAAATATTTAAAGAAAATTTCATTTAAGGTCTTTCCTCTTCCAAGCAACGCGCCTCTTCAACAAGCATGATTGGAATTCCTTGGCGTATAGGGTAAGCAAGACCCGCCGCAGGACTTACGAGTTCCTGATTTTCGCGATCATAAATAAGGGGTTTTTTTGTCAAAGGGCACACGAGAACTTCCAAAAGGCGCGAATCTAATCCTGCCTTTTTATCATAATTTTTTCCTTCTTTTTGATCACTCATCACTCAAATTCTCACTTTTTAAGTGCATGCAACTTTATAAATTCATACACTTAATGCCTAATCCTAAAAATGAGAATGCCGCATTAACTTAAAATAATCAATGCTTCTTTTAAAGAAATACAAGATAAAATAAAATTCGTAAAAAGATCAAGTTGTTAAGGAGATACTATCATCCTTAAGAGCGGTTTTTAGAAAAATTTAAATTTAAAGATTTTTAGAACACTAAAAACAATAAAGGCAACATAAATTGATTAACGCAGAAATGGGCCCTACCTTTATAGATTTCAAAGCATAAGAGCCGAAAAACTCTCTCTTGTGCTTTGAAATCCTTTTTGTCAAGTTGGTCAATCTGAAATTTTGAATGTATTTAAACTTCATGCTCTGGTTTATTCTTAACAATAGCATCAACAGGCTCAAGAGATTTTTCTTCACCACTAAGTTCATTCTCTGGTGACTTTACACTAATTAAAGATCCTTCATGCGCAGAAACGTCGGAAGAGTCAGGAGCTTTATTTACAAATTGATTCGTTTGCGTCTCAGGCGCTGCCAAAGCTAAATTTAAGGACAAATGAAAGATTGATATGCCCAAGAAGAGGGCAAAATTAAAAACTGTTATCTTCGTTTTGAATGTCATTTTATACCTCATATATCTGGATTTAAAAAAATTAACTTTACCGATATCAATTATTTTTTAAGTATAAGATACTTTTAAAAATTATGTAAAGAGACTCCTTAAACATTGGGATGAATTTTAGAAAAATTCTCTTATGTAATTGGCTTTCCAATACTTTTTAGAAATTTCAAAAAGATGCCTGCATCATTTATATATAAAAAATAAAAAAGGAGGCTTTTAAACCTCCTTTTTTGAAACATCATTTTTTCAGTGATAATGTTTTATCTTTTTGTTTTTTAAAGTTAAAGTACTCTTAATTTAGAGCCAACTAAAGGCGTCTTCAAAACCACTCTCTATTGCATGTCCAGCAGTACTTAGGCCTCCCACGATTGCACTTCCTATATCATGGCCAGCTTCTGAGGGCGCATCGTGTATATCATTATTAATATTATGAAGCGTATTTTCACCAGATTCGATTGTTTGTTGTCCACTCTTCACATCTTGTTTTATTTTCTCAGGAATCGTCTTTGCTGTTCGTACAATATCTTCAACTTTAGGTAGACCTTCTTTAACTACGCCGCCGGCTTTTTTTACAAAATCTGCAACCTTTGCAACATCCTCTGGATGGGAAAAAATAAATCTAACACCTCTAATTTTATCATCATCAGGTATTTTATTAAGTTCAGGTAGTACCCTCTCAGCCACCTCTGGGAGTGCAACTACTTTTCTCAATCGATCAGAACGATGATTTTCTGTCCAAGTGCCGTCCGTTTTCTGAGCAACATCAAACAATTTAGAGTCGCGATCAGCTGCTATAGCCATTAAATCAACTTTGACAGGCTGTCCCTGAATAGCTTTTGCAACTCTTTTTATATCTTTCGGATGATATGCTGTAACTGTTAGAGCTCGGTAATCAACTTCTACCCCCTTCTTAATGTCAGTAGCAGAATCTTGCCTCTCCTCTTTTGCACTTACTTCAAAAGGTCCAAAGGTTAGCGACATTCCAAGCATAAGAGCCAAAGAAGAAACTTTGACTAGTGTTTTAATTTTCATTTTTTTCTCCACGTTTTTGAAATTAATTCTTACTATTTTTTTTTAAAGCACATCCTAAAGTATATTGTATTTCCTTTCTTTTTACTACTCTAATTTTTAATGAACAACCTGCTTAAGTTTTAAAAACTCTTGATTTTCTCTTTAAACAAAGAAAGGGAACGCGGTGTTCCCTTCCTATTTTTTTCCTTAAGATTTTAGGCTGTAAGCAGCTAACTTTTGAAAGCTTTTTATAAACTGAAACCCAAACCACTTAAAGTATTCACAACACCATTAATATCATTGCTTCCTGTACTTACAAGAGTTTGAACCGTTGATCCTTGATTTTCTAATGTTTTTGCAACCTGCTCAACTGTGCCCTTATTGGCCGCAATAATTTGGGCACCAACTTTTGCATCCGAAAGAGCTCCCGATTGTTCTACGGTCTTTAACGCTGTAACAGCATCATCAATGCGATCCGGCGAAATAGCCACGTTCTTATAGGCACCGATTGTCTCTACGACTTTTCCTACTTTTCCATGAATTGCTTCATCCACATCAGTTCCGGTTTTGACAGCAAGATTAATTTTAGAAGCGCCTCCAACTTTGCTGAATTCTTGAAGACCAGCTATTGTGTCCTTCACACCAAAAGTCTTAACAGAAAACTTTATAGCATCCATTTCTACGTTAGCTGACACATTGATAAAAGAGGTAAAAGCAGAAAGTGTGCCTAAAAAAGCAAAAGAAGAGATCTTTAACATTGTCTTGATTTTCATGTTTTTCTCCAAGTTTTTGAGGTTAAGTTTATTAATTCTAAAAACGTATTTTTTAAAGTAACAAATTTTCTTTTTATTCACCATCCTCAAAATTCTAATAAACAAAAAAACCAATAAGGATTTAATTCTTGTTGAAATTTTAAGCGCAGGCCTTGTCTCCTTATAAAATTTTTTTCTTTGAGGTTAATTTAAAAAACAAATAGAAATAGAAAGGCTGCCGACAAATCGGTCATTAAAGCCTAGAGTCATCTTCACTTTATAATATTTCTGAAACCTCCTTTAACAAGTATTGGCTCTTCAATCGGTTTAAACATACGTCAAAGCAAATTGCTCGCAAGAGTTATAAAACTTTGCCTTTTTAAGGGGAGTAACGTATTATAAGGGTGTAACAAACCAATAAAAGAAAGATTTCTTTTATAACAACAATAAGTAAAAAGGAAAATATCATGAAAAAATCAATATCTTTTCTGGCAATAGCTTTTGTTTTATCGAGCGCAAGCATCGTGAGCGCAACAGATGAACAGAGCACCGATGTGGACGTTGTTACTCTACACGACGAAAGAGCCGGAGCGGGAGCTTCTCCATATGGTACAAATTTACCTGTCAGCGCAAGAGATCCAATTAATTACAATTACACCTCTCCTCTTGAATATGAAGAAGGAGCTGGTCTTAGAAATTTAGAAGACAACGCGAAATGGACCGAGTAAAAAGTATTTGTAGCTAATTTAATAAGATGAAGGTATTATAAAAGTGTAACAAAAAAATAAAAGAAGAATTTTCTTTTATATAAACCAACAAGCAAAAAGAAAAATATTATGAAAAAATCAATATCGCTTTTGGCAACAGCTTTTGTTTTAACCACTGCAAGTATTGTGAATGCGACTGACCTTATTATACAGCCATGAACGAAGATGTGAAACATACGTATGCCATGGATGCTGCTATGGGGAAATATCCCTCAGTACAAGAGGCATATAACGCCTATGTAGCTGATCCAAGCTATCAAGAGGCTGCTTTCAAAGATTTTCAAGTACATATTATGCAGGCAAAAGATGCGATGAAAATGAAGGACTTAGTGAGTATGAAATCAACTTGGTAAAGAAGCCTGACACGAAGGTTATACAAAAAGGATTTACAAAAAACCACTCTCCATAGAGTGGTTTTTTGTGTTATAATTATCGTTTTCAGAAAATCTCATTCTCAATTTTTTAAAAAATATATTATCCTTAGAAAAAGATTCGCGACATTAGTCTTGAATTTAGAAGAAAGACACGTTATAGATACTGTTGACTTTTAAAGTATGTTGGATTTTGAGCAATTTTCTATGCTTTAAAATCTTTTTCGTTATTTTATCCTAAACTTGGGATAGATTTCTCAATCTCAACGTGTGAGACAAAAGTTATGTTTGCGATTATTCGAACCGGTGGAAAACAATATAAAGTTCAACCAGATCAAGTGGTTACAGTTGAAAGGCTTGAAGGTGAAGCAGGAGATATCTTATCTCTTGAAACTATTCTTATGATAGGAGACGGAAGCACCTCTCAGGTCGGACACCCCTTCTTAACAAATTCCGTTGTTAAAGCACAGCTTCTTGAGCAAATTCGCGCGGATAAAATTATTGTTTTCAAAAAGAGACGTCGGCACAATTATCGTCGCAAACAAGGACATCGTCAGAATCTATCCGTTCTTCGTATTGTTGAAATCTCTGGTCCAAATGGTCTAAAAGCCGTTGGGAAAACACCCTCTTCTTCCAAAGGAGCCTCTCCAAAATCAGAAAAAGTGACCATAAAAGAAACGGCTTCTTCACCAAAAGCATCCCCAGCAAAAACTGCTGCAAAAACTTCAGAAAACTCACCTAAAAAAGAGAAATCTGAAAAAGTGGCATCAACCCCTAAAAAAGCGCCCAAAAAAGCGTAAGTAAAATAGATTAAGGAGTATTTATTATGGCAACAAAAAAAGCCGGTGGTAGTTCTAGGAACGGTCGCGATTCAGCCGGTAGGCGTCTTGGTGTAAAAAAATTCGGCGGAGAATTTGTTCTCTCTGGAAATATTATTGTCCGTCAACGCGGAACAAAGTTCCATCCAGGAAGCCATGTTGGAATGGGCACAGATCATACTCTTTTTGCAACAATCGATGGCTTTGTAAACTTTAATTACAAAGGTCATCGCCAAACTGTTAGTGTGACACCTGTCCTTTCTTAAATAAAGACTTAAACATCATTTAATTGCTTTCAAGGAAGAGTCTTGTCATAATGGAATCTTCCCTAAAAAAGTTCTCAAGCCTTTTTAAGGGGTTTTTCCTCTTAAAGGGGCTTTTTTATAATCTTGTAAGGTGATGATGAAATTTTTAGATGAAGCAAAGATCTATGTACGCAGTGGCAATGGCGGAAATGGGTGCATTAGCTTTCGGCGTGAAAAATTCATTGAATATGGTGGACCGGACGGTGGGAATGGCGGACGGGGAGGTTCTATACTTATAGAGGCGGTTGATAATTTAAATACGCTTATTGATTATAGATACCAACAACATTTTAAAGCTCAAAATGGACGACATGGATCTGGTCGAAATCGGACAGGCCCAGACGGACATTCAATTACTTTAAAAGTTCCTATTGGCACACAAATTTTTGCAGAAGATAAAGAAACACTCCTTGCAGATATGGAAAAAGCTGAAGAACCCCTTATTCTTCTTAAAGGAGGCAATGGTGGTTTTGGGAACGCTTATTTCAAATCGTCAACCAACCAAGCTCCTCGACATGCTAATGAAGGGCAAGAAGGGCAAGAAATGTGGATTTGGTTACGTCTTAAATTGATTGCCGATGTTGGACTCGTTGGTCTACCAAACGCAGGAAAATCAACTTTCTTAGCAGCGACCTCCCGCGCTAAACCTAAAATTGCAGATTATCCTTTCACAACTTTGACCCCTAATTTAGGCGTTGTCTATTTACATGATCAAGAATTTGTCGTTGCTGATGTGCCTGGACTTATTGAAGGAGCTCATTTAGGAGCTGGGCTAGGACACCGTTTCTTAGGACATATTGAACGGTGTAAAGTTCTTTTGCATTTAATTGATGCAACTGCGGAAAATATACAGCAGTCTTATCTGACCATTCGCAAAGAACTTGAAAATTATGGCGGACATCTTGCTGAAAAAAAAGAAATTATTGGCTTAAATAAATGTGATAGTCTTCTTCCTGAAGAAATTAAAGAAAAATGCCGTTCTTTGAAAAAAGTTACCAAAAATAAAATTATTCCGTTTTCAGCAGTTACAAAATCAGGACTTTCAACAGTTCTTCAAGATCTTTACACGTGTGTTTTTCCACAAGAATCTTAAATTTTTATTTTTTTCTTACAGAAAAAGGAGAGCGTTCACTAAAAGATAGATAGAAAAACATCTTGATATTTTTGAAAGATTG
>JAFEBT010000043.1 GCA_018242545.1 Pseudomonadota bacterium | reverse complement strand
ATTGCTTCCATTTGCAGAACATCATACTTGTTATTTTAATTTATGGAAATAGTATTATTTTGACTCAAACCCAAAACAAGCAGAGCTTCTCTATAATGGATTTGTATGGGGTCTTTTTGCAAGTAGTGTAAACGAAGACTATTTTGTTGAAAAAGAGCGAGAAACTGGAAAAGGTCATGCTGATCTTCTCATTATTCTGAAAGAAACAGCTCCTTATCCAATTGCTATAATTTTAGAGTACAAAATTGCAAATGGAGAAGAAAATATAAAAGCTGCTGCACAATCGGCTTTTAATCAGATAGAAGCAAAAGATTATAGTTCTAAAATTAAATCTTATAAACATGTTACAAAAATTATTCGTCTTGGTCTTGCGTTCTCGGGAAAAGACGTTGAAGGATATTTTCAATAATTTTGAAGAAATTGAAATAAAGCAATGGCGCACCCGAGGGGATTCGAACCTCTGACCTTTGGCTCCGGAGGCCAACGCTCTATCCAGCTGAGCTACGGGTGCTGAGTATTTAGTCTGTATATCCTAAACGAACACCACAAGCAATAATAATGAGTTAAGAAGAGAATAATATAGCCCCTATGAAAAAAAGGTTGGAGGAAGTTAGTTCCCTCTTAGGTTAGGCTTTTAATGAGACCGTTACACATGCCTATTCTTTTGACCTAGAAACCTCTTTATTGATAGTCGTATCTTTTATATGTCATTGCTTAAGTTTTATATCTTCTGAAAGGGTAAAATCTATTATAGCTCCTCCTGTCGAAATTTGAGCATTATAATAAAAATAACCTTTATCATCATATGCATTTGAATATGTAAAGATCAATTTATTTTTCTAAAAATTCTCTTTAAAATCTGGCGGAAGAGCAAATGAATTTCCTAAAAAAATAAGAACAGAGGAAGAGTGGTTCTTTTGAATCATGGAAGGTGGTAAATTAACTGGAAGAAGCGCTTTAAGAGTTGATTTTCCTTTATTTTCAAAAGGTTTAAAGATTTTTTCTAATGTGCGCAGATCTTCAAGCGTCGTTATTTTGATAATCTTTTCAGATTCTTGGGTTGCTAAAATTTCTTCAAAGAGTTGGATAGATTGAGCGGTTAAGCGCACAGCTTCTCCGTCTCCTCGTGCAAGCAAGGTAACACAGACAAGATTGCCTTCTTGTAACAGATCTTTTGCGCGCGCAAGGAGCTCAGAAAAAATTGTGACTTCGAGCAACCCAGTTGGATCTGAAAGCTGAAGAAAAGCAAAAGCATTCCCATTTTTTGAGATTTTTTTCTGTAGCCCCGTAATGACACCTGCAAATTTATAAATTTTCGAATCACTGTCTTTAAGATTTTTAAGGTCTGATGCCACAGAAATATCCATTCCTTTAAAAGAATCGAGATAGTTTTCAAGCGGATGTGTGGAAAGATAAAAACCAACAGCTTCATATTCTTTTTGCAATTTATCAAAGAAAGACCATTCTTCAAAAGGTTGAAGAGCTTCATTTTTTAAAGGAGCATTCGTTTCAATCCCAAAAAGACTTGGATGGGAATTTTCGTCTTTTGAATGACTCTCATTCGATATTTTTATTAATAAGTCTACGTTTTCAAAGAGTTCATGACGATTTGGATAAAGAGAATCAAAGACACCGGCACAAATCATTTTTTCAAGCTGACGTTTGTTCATAACTTTATTTGTGTTACGGGCGGCAAAATCAAAAATACTTAAATAAGGCCCATTTTGCATGCGTTCCTTAACAACGCTTTCCATACTCCCCTCGCCTACATTTTTTATAGCTGAAAGCCCATATCTTATTGCTTCTTTTTTATCATTCATTTGAATACTAAAAAGAACATCCGATTCATTAATATCAGGCGGTAAAATTTCAATTCCCATTTTTTTTGCCTCAAGACAACTATCTTGAAGCTTATCAATATTCGCGCGGTCATTACAAAGCGTCGCTGTTAAAAATTCTATTGGGTAGTTTGCCTTTAAATAAGCGGTTTGATAAAGCAAAAGAGCATAGGGTGCTGAATGGGACTTGTTAAAGCCATAACCTGCAAATTTGGCCATTTGATCAAAAATTTCATGGGCAACTGATTCTGGAACATCGTTTTTAAGAGCTCCTGTAACGAAGATTTGCCGTTGCGCATCCATTTCGGATTTTATTTTTTTACCCATGGCGCGTCTCAACAAATCAGCAGATCCTAAACTATAGCCTCCTAAAACTTGAGCAATTTGCATCACTTGTTCTTGATAAACCATTACACCAAAAGTCTCTTTTAAAATTGTTTCTAAAAGAGGATGTCCATAAACAACTTTTTCATGCCCATGTTTGCAGGCAAGATAACGCGGAATATCATCCATTGGTCCAGGACGGTATAATGCAACAAGGGCCACCAATTCTTCAAATCGATCGGGTTTTAATTGACCTAAAACATCTCGCATACCCGCACTTTCAAGTTGGAAAACGCCATGTGTTTCGATGCGATTTAAAAGAGCAAAGGTTTTGGGATCATCTAAAGGAATTGAGGAAATTTCAAACGGAATTTCTTTTAAACGAATGAGTTTTGCAGCATCTTCAATAATGGTAAGCGTTTTAAGACCTAAGAAATCAAATTTAACAAGCCCAGCACGTTCAACATATTTCATACTAAATTGTGTCACAGGCATAGCCGACCGAGGATCACGATAAAGGGGTATAAGTTCCTGTAAAGGACGATCCCCAATAACGAGCCCTGCAGCATGGGTTGAAGCATGTCGGTAAAGTCCTTCAAGATCTTGTGCAATTTCTATAAGATCTCGAATCATAGGATCATTTTTTTGAAGAGATTGCAGCTCAGGTTCATGTAAAACTGCATCTTCTAAAGAAATAGGATTTGCCGGATTATTTGGGATGAGTTTGGAAATCTTGTCAACTTGAGGGTAAGGTATTCCTAAAACACGTCCAACATCGCGAATAACAGCCCGGGAAGAAAGCGTTCCAAAGGTAATAATTTGAGCAACACGCTCTTTTCCGTATTTTTTTTGAACATATTCAATAACTTCTTCCCGTCGATCTTGACAAAAATCGATATCAAAGTCTGGCATTGAAACCCGTTCAGGATTTAAAAATCGCTCAAAAATAAGATTCAGTGCGATCGGATCAACATCGGTAATTGTTAAAGCCCACGCAACAACCGACCCTGCGCCAGATCCACGACCAGGACCAACAGGAATTCCATGCGACTTTGCCCATTGAATAAAATCAGCTACAATTAGAAAGTAACCTGCATATCCCATTTGAATAATAACATTCAACTCATAGACAAGTCTTTCTTCATAAGGAACCTTATTTTCAATATTAAGAGCTTGAAGTCTCACCAAGAGTCCTTCATGGGCCATTTTTTTTAAAAGCTCAGGTTCATCATAATCACCATTTGTTGAAAAAGGAGGAAGAATCGGAACGTGTTCTTCTGGCTTATAACAACATCTTTTAGCAATAACGGATGCATTTAGATAAGCCTCAGGAAGGTCTTTAAAAAGCAAAGCCATTTCTTGAGATGATTTCAAGGAGTGCTCTGCTGTGACACGCCGACGATTTTCCTGATAAACATATGTTCCTTCTGAAACACAAAGGAGCACATCGTGGGATTTATAGAGCGAACGATCTTGAAAATAAACATCATTGGTTGCCACAAGTGGAATCTTATGAGAATAAGCAAGATCTATAAATTTTTGCTCTGTTTTCTTTTCATCATCTAAATTATGACGCATAATTTCAATATAAAGCCGATCTTTAAATAAATTTTGAAGTTTTTTTAAATAATCTAAAGCTTTTTCGTCTTGATTTTTAAGAAGGAGCTGTCCAATTCCTCCCTGTGGCCCTCCTGTAAGGGCAATAAGACCTTCTGTTATATTTTCTTGGGAAAGATCTTCAAAAGAAATATGAGGAGGATCTTCAGGGTTTTTTTCAAGAAAAGAAAGACTCACAAGCTTTAGCAAGTTTTTATAACCTTGTTCTGTTGCAACTAAAAGAACAATAATGTCGTCAAAAGAAGGTTTTTGTGGAGACGTGGTTTTTATAAAAGAGCTTTTTTCATCTTTGTAGGATTTAAGCTTAAGCTGACACCCTATAATAGGTTGAATTCCTTGTTCAGCAAGAGACAGTGAAAATTCAAGAGCACCAAAAAGATTTCCTGTATCTGTCATTGCGATTGCAGGCATTTTATGCGTTTTTAAGAGCATAGGAATATCTTTGATTTTAAGAGCGCCTTCCAGAAGAGAGTATGCCGTGTGAACTCTTAAATGAACAAAAGGAACCTCTTCAAGGGAAAAGCCTTCAAAAGTATTTTCTGTAAGATTCATTTTTTATTTTCAATCAAAGAAATAATCAGGTTACGTCTAAATAACGCACATGGTATGTTTAATCATTTATTAAGACACCATCTTCAAGCTTTACAACACGGTCCATTTGACGCGCAAGATCCAAATTATGCGTCGCAATCAAGCATGTAAGAGAAGATGCTTTTGCAAAAGAAAAGAGTTCTTGAAAAACTTGATCTGATGTTTTTGGATCTAAATTACCCGTTGGTTCATCGGCACATAAAAGTCGTGGCTCATGAATTAAAGCACGAGCGATGGCAACACGTTGTTGCTCTCCTCCCGAAAGTTGAGAAGGCGTATGATAAAGCCTATGAGAAAGACCAAGTGTTTCAAGAAATTGTTTCGCTTTTTCTTGCGCGCTTTCAAAATTTTCACCTTGGATAAGTTTGGGCATTAAAACATTTTCAAGAGCTGTAAATTCAGGAAGAAGATGATGAAATTGATAAACAAAGCCAATTTTTTTGCGACGGATAAGTGTACGATCAAAATCTTTCAAATGTTCGCAGGATTCTCCTAAAATTTCGACTTCTCCCTGATTCGGCTTATCTAAAAGGCCAGCGATATGCAAAAGAGTTGATTTTCCAGAACCAGAAGGACCAATGAGTCCAACAATTTCTCCGACACGAAGATCCAATGAAATTCCTTTTAAAATATCAAGACGTCTTTCTTCTCCTTCAAAGTAAGATTTTTGAACATTTTTCAAAGACAAAACGAGAAGAGAGGTCTTATTCATATCTTAAAGCCTCAACAGGATCCAAACGTGCCGCACGCCAAGCTGGAATTATTGTAAAGATAAAGGTTATCGAAAGCGATGTTAAAACCGTTACTAAAACTTCATCGACTTGAACAATTGCAGGCAACTTAGACAAAAAGTAAATCTCAGCATTAAAAAGATGTTGCCCCGTTAAAGACTCCATAAAATGTCGAATATGCTCGATATTAAAGCAAAAAATAAGACCTAAAAAGACACCTGCACAGGTTCCAAAAAAACCAATACTCGCGCCTGTTAAAAAAAAGATTTTTAAAATTGATGCGCGCGTGGCTCCCATTGTTCTTAAGATACCAATATCTTTGGTTTTATCTTTTACGAGAATAATCATACTTGAAATAATATTAAATGCGGCAATCAAGATAATAAGAGTTAAAATAATAAACATAACGTTTCGCTCCGTCATAATGGCTTCAAAAAAAGGTTTATTAGAGTGCCTCCAATCAACAATCCGGACACTTCCGTTTGTTGCAGCAATTAAATTGGGAAGAATGGTATCAAGATCCTCTCTATTCTTTAAAAAAACTTCAAGATTGGAAACAGCCGCAGGACTATTTTTCTCAACATTTTGAGGATATCGGTAAAAAGTTTGCGCCGCTTCAAGAGAAATAAAAACAACGCCAGCGTCATACATATTATTTCCAGACTCAAAGACACCAATTATACGATAATCTTTATAGCGTGGAACACTCCCAAAAGCCGTCACATTCACTTCTGGAGCCATAAGACGAAGTATGTCTCCTTCATCAACACCCATTTTACGCGAAAGAGCTGATCCAATCAAAATGGTATCTTTGCCTTTTAAAGATTGAAGATCTCCAGAACGCATATTATCTGCAATTAAAGGACGGACCATAAGATCTTGAGCGTTTATCCCTCTAACAAGAACCCCTGTGGCTGCTTTTTCCTTAACCACCATAGCCTGTCCCTCAATAACTGGATTAACATGTGCTATCCCTTTAATTTTCATCAATTGATCTTCTAAACTCTTAGAGTTAACTAAAGGTCCTGAAAAGGCATATATCCCAATATCTCCATTAAATCCAAGTATTTTTCCAATAAGCTCTGAACGAAATCCATTCATAACAGACATCACAATTATAAGCGTTGCAACACCTAACATTATTCCTAAAAAAGCAAGGCTCCCAATCACTGTGATAAAAGTTTCTCGTTTTTGTCCTTTCCGAGAAAGGCTTAAATAACGGCTTGCTAATTTACGTTCAAAAGTAGAAAAAATCATGAGGATTTTCGATCTCTATTTTTAGTAAATTTTTCAATAACTTCTGGTACTGAAAGGGTTTCTCGTCCCCCAGTTTTTCGGCATTTTATCTCTATTTTATTCATGCTTAAGCTGCGCCCTCCAACAATGATTTGCCAAGGAATACCGATAAGGTCCATGTCTGCAAATTTAGGCCCTGCTCTCAAATCCCGATCATCATATAAAACCTCAATGTTTTCTTTTTGAAATTTTTGGTAGAGATCTTCGCAGACTTTATGCGTATCTGCTTCTCCCATATTTAAATTAATAAGACCAATTTGAAAAGGAGCAACACTTTCAGGCCAAATAATTCCATCTTCATCATGACTCGCCTCGATAATTGCTGCCACAAGGCGGGAAACACCAATACCATAAGAGCCCATTTCGACAGGAATAAGCTGACCGTCTTCTCCTGCTACACATGCATTCATAGGTTCTGAATATTTTGTTCCAAAATAAAAAATATGCCCTACTTCAATTCCGCGGGCCTCTTTTAAATTTTGAGGAGAAACAGGACATGTTTTAGGATCATGTTTTTCTTCTGCAGCGGCATAAAGATGCTGAAGTTTTTCAATATCTAAAGAAGATAAATCTTTATGTCTGAGATTTTCAAATTCTTTATCATAAAAAATTTTGCTCTCGCCTGTTTCAGCAAGAATATGGAACTCTTGACTCATATCACCCCCAATTGCTCCTGAATCAGCTTTAACTGGGATCGCAACTACACCAAGTCGTGCAAAAGTTCGTAGATAAGCTTCAAACATTTTGCGATAGGACGTATAGGCTCCTTCTTTATTAAGATCAAAAGAATAATTGTCCTTCATTAAAAATTCTCGTCCTCTCATTATTCCAAAACGAGGCCGGATTTCATCTCGAAACTTCCATTGAATTTGATAAAGATTTTTTGGAAGATCCCGATATGTTTTTACAAATTTTCGAAAAACATCGGTAATGAGCTCTTCATTCGTAGGTCCATAGAGCATTTCCCGTTCATGTCGGTCTTTAATTCGAAGCATTTCTTTTCCATAATCATCATACCGTCCACTTTCACGCCACAGTTCGGCACTTTGTATTGTCGGCATTAAAACTTCTTGTGCGCCAGCCCTATCTTGTTCTTCTCTTACGATGGTTTCAATATTCTTCAGAACACGTAATCCTAGGGGAAGCCATGTATATATTCCGGAACTTGAAAGACAAATCATCCCAGCTCGTAACATTAATCGATGAGATGGAATTTGAGCTTCTACGGGAAGTTCTTTAAGAGTCGGTAAAAAATAGGTACTCCAACGCATATTAATCCTCAATTTAACTCTGAAATTTTGAAATATTTAAGTTTTTCCATAATGGATGAATTTTTAAGAAAAGGAAAGTTTTTAAGAACATATTTGAAAACTATTTTGAAAAAATTCTAAATTTCATTCAAAGTTTCAAAAAATATCTGCGTTTCCCCTCTATGCCTTTATTTATACATTTTATTTATACGATGAAATTCAGGAAAATTAAAATTTTCCAAAAAAACTTGAAAATAATATTATACATTTTTATATTATATTTAAATTTGTTTTTATTAAAAAGTTTCAACAATTTAACTCTTTGGAAATAAAATGATTTTATTAAGGTCTATTTTAACACGTCTTTTGATTGGATTTCTTTTAGCAATTTCTTTCTCTATTGGTCTACAAGCTGTTACTTGGGAAGAAATGACGCCTGCGGAGCGTGATCTTCCTGGAGCCATTTTTAGGAGAGTAAAATCATTAACCACATCTTTTGAAGATCTGAGAAATACAGGCGCCTATGGAATTCATTTTAAAACAGAAGAAAAATTTCTTGCGTCGCGGGGAGAATATTTTAACGACATGTTTTTAAAGGCGCATAGAACCTTTGTTGAGACATATGACTCCATTTTAAGAAAAGAAGATTTGTCATTATGCGACAATCCAGAGATTGGAAATGAATACAAAACACATATTAGAGACTCTATCACAAGGCTTTATAATCCTATTCAAGAGATTTTTGCATCTTTTCATGCAGATCTTTTACCCCCAGGTCAATTTTCTCGAGCCAATCTAGAAACGTGGTTTAACCGGTGGTTTAAAAAAGCGCAAGAAGGAGGAAATTATGTTCTTGAACCTCAATTAGAAGCACTCAATCGCATTGCTCCGGGTCAGCTTTCTGATCGATATCGCCCTTATTTTTTCCTTGATTATGGCACCTCCTCAAGAGCACAAGGGTCTATAGCAAGAGCAGAAAGACCAGCTTTTGCTGCAGCTTCACCCCTGAACGTCATAGGATTAGAATTAAAGGACGTGCTTCCTTCTGTAACAGCTCAAGCTTTGCCTACAAGAGTCCTTCCTCCAACAATACCAAGCCCTCATTTACTCGTCACTTCTTCAGCCGCTGCTTCACAGCACTCTACTTCTCATGTCGCGACTGGGCAAACAAGGCCTGTTCTTTCTCCTAAAGCCGATTTAGGTGCTTCTAAGCATGCGCCTGTCTCTGCAACACCTGTAATGGTCTCACCTTCTCAAACACGTGTGCAATTTTTAGAGAGCAGTCCTGGAAAATTTTATGATTTGGGATTAACTCATAAAAGATATAAATTAAGACTCACAGAAGGACGACCAGACAGGGACGAACATATCAATTTGCTCTGTAATAAATTTAGTATTCCTTGGGCACGTGTAATGCTTGGAGAAATAACATCCTCAGAAGATTTAGGCTACAAGCAATTTCTAAGACGCTTTGCGTCTGACGTGAATACAGGAAATCAGTTTCCGCTAGAAGCAAAAATCAACTCTGCCGTTGTTCTTCCTATCCTTAGAGGTCTCTCATCCTCTCCTTTGGATCATCTTTTTGAAATTCACCACCTCGAAAGGCCAACCTTACCTTTTGCGCTTGCAGACTCTGACCTACGCGTAATGAATCTTTTTAAAGGTTTCGAATTAGGAGAAGATTTTAAAGGAGGACTTGCTACACTTAAAAGGCATAACTTTATATCTGAAGAATTTCAAGCGGTCCCCCATGACCTCTTTTTGAAAGCTCTCACTTACCTTTGTCAAATACATACCGCTTTCCCAAATGACGAAGTTGTAAAGACGCTTGTTGCACAAGCATATGGGCTTATTCTTGATCAGAATGGCAAATGTGCCCGTGGTTTATTTGGTCGTTCTTTCCTTCTAACTGAAGCGATAGCTCAAACACTTGTTATAAAACTTGATACTCCTTTTCAGAGGTAAATTTTATTAAGAAGACATAAGGAATCGCCAAATCTTTTCTTTTCCTTTTTGTATTCCAATACGAGGTGTGGATTTAAAGGAAGGTTTTTTATTTTCTGAGGAATCTAAAAGATAAAAAGACTCTGAATGCACGAGATCGATATTATGATGTTTTTTTGTTAAGGAAAGATGACGGCATATCTTACCAGGACCATCCAAAAGCTGTGCTTCTGGTTCAATTAATTTGAGTCCACGAATCAAAACAGCTCCTGGAGTTCCTTCTTTTTCTGAAACAAAATTTAAGCAGTGATACATCCCATAAATGAAATAAACGTAAGAAATCCCCCCGTTTCCGAACATAACTTGCGTTCGGGGCGTCGGCCCCCGATGAGCATGGGAGGCAGGGTCATCATCTCCTCGATAAGCCTCAGTTTCAAGGATAATTCCTTTAAAATTTTGAAAAACCATTGTTTTTCCAAGAAGATTTTGAGCAACTTCAACTGTATGTTTCTCAAAAAAGTCTCTTTGAAGGCGTTTTAAAGACATTCTAAAACTCCCTTATAGAAACATGTTAAATCTACACCATTTCGCCTTCTTTCATTTTAGGCTTAGAGGAGATTAAAAACAATATTTTATTTAAAAACAGCAGGTTAACATAGTAAATTAAAGAAGCCCTTTTTCTTCTAATAGAACTTGAAGTTCACCTGATTGATACATTTCACGAACAATATCACATCCACCAATAAATTCTTCTTTTATATAAAGTTGAGGAATCGTTGGCCAATTTGTGTATTCTTTAATACCCTCACGGATTTCGGGATTTTCAAGGACGTTTATAGCTTTAAAAGGTACATTGAGCGTATTAAGAATTTGAACAACAACGGCGGAAAAGCCACACATAGGAGCATCAGCTGTTCCTTTCATATAAAGAATAACAAAATTTTCCCGTATATCTTTTTGGATTTGTTCTTTAATAGTCATTATATCCTCTTTTAAGAATGTGATGTTTTAATGCTTAATGCATGGAGTTCTTGCTTCATGCATCCTTGCAAGGCCTCATAAACCATTTTATGTTGTTCCACACGGGATTTACCAAGAAACTCTTTGGAAATAACATGGACCGAATAATGATCTTGATCTCCATGGGTATCTTGTAAATAAATAGTTGCAGTTGGAAAAGCCTGACGTAAAAGCCTGTCAATTTCTGAATGCTGAATGGGCATGATATTTTGATGTCTCTTTTAATTTTAATAAGGCGTCTCTAATAAAATATTCTTCTCTATATCATGACCCCATACACCAAGCCTACGGGCAACTTCTTGATATCCAGCACTTTCATTTCCAAGATTTAATTTAAAGCGATCTTTATCCATGGGTTGATTTGAATTTAAATCCCATAGCCGGCAACTATCAGGTGTAATTTCATCGGATATAACGAGCCTTATATCTTCACCAAATTCCCCATAAAGTCTGCCAAACTCTAATCTAAAATCAACAAGACGAATACCTATTCCAAAAAAAAGCCCTGTTAAAAAATCATTTACACGATAAGCAATTGTCATCATTTCTTCGATTTCAGAAGGAGTAGCCCATCCAAAAGCCGTTATATGCTCCTCGCTCACAAGAACTTTGTCTTGATTTTCATCTTTATGATAAAACTCAACAATGGTACGGGGCAAGCGAATCCCTTCATCAAGTCCAAAACGTTTTACAAAGGAGCCTGCTGAAACATTTCGAACAACAATTTTAAGAGGAATAAGATCAAGGGCCTTAACGACTTGTTCGCGCATATTAAGACAACGAACAAAATGTGTTGAAATTCCAAGTTCTTCCAGTTGGGTCATGAGAAGTTCAGAAATTCGGTTATTGAGAACACCTTTTCCTTGGATAATACCTTTACGGTCAACAGCGGTCATTTCATCTTTAAAATGTTGAATAAATGTTCCAGGCTCAGGGCCTTCAAAAATAAATTTCTCTTCACTCTCGTAAAGAGGGATGCGACGAAGTGTCCGTTGAGTCATTTTATAAGTTCCTTAAAAAATATATCTCAGTGTCTTTTTATCTATAGCAAGTTCAGAGAGCCAAAACAATCATAATGATGTCTTATAGATTTAGATGGCGCGTAAACGTTCAAAAAAATCCTTTAAAATTTGCACACATGCCGTCTCTTCGATTCCACCATAAACTTCGGGTCTATAATGGCAACTTGTGCTTTCAAAAATACGTGGTCCATGTTCAACGCCACCTCCTTTAGGATCATAGGCTCCAAAATAAAGACGTCTCAATCTTACAAAAGAGAGCGCTTGTGCACACATGGGGCAAGGCTCAAGAGTCACATAAAGATCCATTTTATCCCAAAATCGTTCATGGCCAAGAAACTCACAAGCTTTTTGAATTGCAATCATTTCTGCATGACCTGTAGGATCTCTGCGTGCCTTCATTTCATTAGAAGTTTTTGCAATGATTTTCCCCGTGTGAGCTTCTACAACAAGGGCGCCAACAGGCACTTCTCCATTTACGGCAGCATTTGCGGCCAGCTTTAGGGCTTCTTGCATATAGTCTCTCGGTTGATTTATTT
Organism: Pseudomonadota bacterium; assembly: GCA_018242545.1. Taxonomy (NCBI): domain Bacteria; kingdom Pseudomonadati; phylum Pseudomonadota; species Pseudomonadota bacterium. The sequence goes on along the minus strand of JAFEBT010000043.1, from coordinate 4,056 downwards.
TCATTTAAAGATCTATAATTTAATGCTAAGGTCGAAAGGATATAATAACCCCTTTATACCTTATCCTCATTCATAATCTCTATGAAAAAAACGCGATGAAAAAAAATATTCCTCCTCTTATTGGAATTACATTAGACTCAAGTATTCCAAATGCTGACGGAAGTCATGAAGGATACTCTCAATATGAATGGTATGCTGTTCGTGAAAAATACCCAACTGCCATTTCGAAGGCCGGTGGGATCCCAATCCTACTTCCCCATGAAAAAAATCTTATTGATAACTACCTTTCAAATTTAGATGGACTTGTCATTACCGGAGGAAGAGTCGATATTGATCCGCATTTCTATGGAGAAAAAACATATCATCCATCCCTAACTTTAAATTCTAAGCGCACGCAATTTGAGTTCCTTCTCATAAATAAGGCACTTGAAAAAAATATGCCTATTCTTGGCATTTGTGGAGGACATCAACTTTTAAATGTAGTTTTCGGAGGGACCCTTTTCCAAGATATTCCTTCTGAAAAAGGCGCTTTTTTACCTGCCCATTATTCTAAATGCACACCGCTTCATAGTTATGCACATTCTGTTACAATTGTTCAAGATACATCCTTATTTCAAATTTTAGGAGCCTCCCCTTCTTCTTTTGAGGTTAATTCTGCGCATCATCAAGGAATAAAAGATCTTGGAAAAGGTCTTAGAGCCTCTGCTTTTAGTTCTGATAACCTTATTGAAGCAATTGAATCTGAAGAACATTCTTTTGTTATGGGGCTCCAATGGCATCCAGAATTTTTGCTGGATGCTTTCTCTTCTCGTATTTTTTCAGCTTTTATAAATGCTGCTTACATCCACAAAGGATCTTCAATTTAAATGACTCTTCCTAAAACTCCCTTAAAGATACGTATAGCAAAAGCAATTGCTGATCGCGGATATTGTTCAAGACGTGCTGCAGAAACACTCATTTTAGAAGGAAAGGTTTTTGTGAATAATACAAAACTCCTTACGCCAGCTTTTCTTGTTTCTCCGGAAGATAAAATCCGTATAGAAGGAAAAGAGCTCTTCGTGCGCAAAAAACCTCGTTTGTGGTGCTTTTATAAACCAAAAGGCCTTTTGACATCTCACAAGGACCCTCAGGGAAGACCTACTGTTTTTTCCTTTCTTAAAGAAAAGTTTCCCAAAATGCCTCGTGTTATTTCTGTTGGGCGGCTCGATCTTAATTCGGAAGGGCTTTTGATTTTAACGACCTCCGGCGCACTTGCGCATTATATGGAACTTCCAAAGACGAAATGGATTAGAACCTATCGTGTACGCGTTTTTGGACCCCTGGATGACACGATTTTAAAATCGATCAAAAAAGGCGTTTTAGAAAACGGTATCCTCTACAAACCCCATAATATTCAGTTGGAAAAACCTCTCAAAAAAGAAAAAGTTTCTCAAAATAATTGGGTTGAAATCTCTCTGGTAACAGGCAAAAACAGAGAGGTTCGTAAACTTTTTGAACATTTTAATCTTCAAGTAAATCGATTAATTAGGCTTTCTTATGGGCCTTTTGTACTTGAAAATCTTAAACCAGGTGCGTGCAAAGAAATTTATTTTGAGAATTTGGAAGAACATTTTCCAAAGGAACTCTTAGATGCTTAGAATTATTGGAGGAAATTTTCGAGGACGTCTTTTAGATTTTCCTCCCTCAACAATCACACGCCCAACATCTGATCGTGGACGCGAAGCTATTTTTAATATTTTAGAACACCGATTTTGTCTGAAAGATGGGACTTCCATTTTAAAAGGCGCTGTTATTCTTGATCTTTTTTCTGGATCAGGCGCTTTTGGATTCGAAAGCTTATCGCGCGGCGCTTCTTTTTGTATATTTGTTGAAAATAATCCTAAAGCGCTTTCTGTTCTTAACGCCAATCGAAAATCTTTAAATTTTATTGAAAATAGCATTATCTTAACACAAGATGCGCTCAACCCCTTTGATTTGCCTTCTTCTTTTAAAAATTTTAAGTTTGACCTTATTTTTATAGACCCTCCTTATCAAAAAGGGTATGTTCTGAAAACTTTAATGATGTGTGCTGAGAAAAAGTATTTTTCCGCTCAAACACTTTTTATTGCTGAGATTGAAACAACAGAAGAGATTTCTATGATTCGAGATAATTTTATAATTTTAGAAGAACGTAGATATGGACGCGCAAAATTCTTATTTGGGAAACAAAAACTTTAGGATCTAAAAATGCTTCAAAAAACATATAATTGGATTCTAAAAGAATCTCAAAAACCTTATGCGAATTGGGTGCTTGGAATCGTCTCTTTCCTTGAGAGTTCAATTTCTCCCTTTCCTCCCGACCCTCTTATGATTCCTATGATTCTCTCTTCCCCTCAAAAGGCATGGCGCTTGGCTTTTTTGACAACGCTGACATCTGTCCTTGGTGGGGCCTTAGGATACATGATTGGATATTTTCTATTTGAAACAGTTGGCGAGTGGATTATTACAACCTATGGGCTCGATCAGGCATTTTTAAAACTTAAAGAGCTTTTTAATGCCTGGGGCTTCTGGATTATTTTATTAAAAGGATTGACGCCTATTCCTTTTAAAGTTGTTACATTGACAAGTGGTGTTACAAGACTTGACGTTATGACATTTTTAGGTGCAAGTGTGCTTTCGCGGGGGCTTAGATTTTATATTGAAGCCTTTCTCCTTTGGAAATACGGTACAAAAGTTCGTAAACATTTAGAAGGAAATCTTATGCTCTTTACGATTATAGGGATAAGCGCTCTTATAATTGGATTTGCAGTGTTGAAGTTTATCACATAAACTATAAAAAAATATATGAAGGACCATCCCATGATTTTCTTTGATCGCCTTAAATTTATTTTTTTAACGGCATTTCTTGTGGGAAGCTTTGGGCTTTTAACAGCCTATATCCTTCAATATGTTTTTAATTTTCCTCCTTGTATTCTTTGTACCTATGAACGTATCCCTTATATACTTTCGCTCATAATTGGCTTTTTGGGATGGAGGCGTCCCAAAGCTTTTCCCAAAACTCTTATCGTAGTTCTTTTTCTTACTTTTTTAAGTGGAGCAACCCTCTCTTTTTATCATGCCGGCATTGAACATGGTGTTTTTCCTTCTTTCGGTGCCTGCGGGGGAAATGCCCAAGCTCTGACAGCTGAAAGCGTTAAAGAACTTGAAACCCTTCTTCTTGCAACACCAGTTGTTCGATGTGATCAAGTTTATTTTAGACTCATAGGTCTCTCTTTAACCGAGTATAACTTTATCTTTTCCTTCCTGATAACAACCTTTTTAGGCTTTATTTTTTGGCATTATCAAAAAAGGAAGCCAGAATGAAAGTTTTTTGTTTTATTTTATAAGTATCTTTAAAAATGGCCGCTATGACATCTCCGCTAACCCCTCTTATTAAGTCCATGATTCGCGTCAATCAAGCCGGTGAATATGGTGCAAAACGCATATATGAAGGTCAGCTTTCTCTTCCATTAAGCTCAGAAGATAAGAGCCTTATTCAAGAGATGCTTATCGAAGAAGAAAATCATTTACACCTTTTTAATCAACTTGCAGAAAAATATAACATTCCTCCCACAGCTCTTACCCCATTTTGGCACATTGCAGGATTTGGGCTTGGCGTTGCTTCGTCACTTTTGGGAAAAAAAGCAATGATGGCTTGTACCGTTGCTGTCGAAGAGGTCATAGATGAACATTATCAACATCAGCTTAAGACACTTCGTTCAATCCGAGAAGATTATGAAATTGAACTTCAAACTCTTATTGAAAAATGCCATAAAGATGAGATTGCACATCGCGATTTGGGAATTGAGCACCAAGCAGAAGAAATGATGGCATATCCTGTTTTTAAATCTATTTTAAAAACAGGAATAAAACTCGCCATTTCTCTTTCAAAGCGCTTTTAATAATTTTTTAGACATAAGTTTTAAAATAAAGAAAAGCTTTTTTACTGTTCTTAGGTTGTGTGGACAAAAATTTTTAAGCTGTTGAAATAAAATGGAAAGTGGTAGTTTCTCGTTTGAAAGACAGAGGAGAAACTAC